>CAXRCG010000277.1:0-6495 GCA_964228885.1 Pseudomonadales bacterium
TGTAACCTCTGAAGTAGGGCGTATTGGAAATGTGCGCGGTCTTTTTGATATCCATCGGTGCATCAAAAAAGCCACGAACTTCGCGAAAAGCCCTTTGCTGGAAGTGGTCGTCCAGTCCGGGGGCATTGGTCAGCACAAGAAAGCCACAATCAGACAGCGCATACCGCAAGTCGTTGAGGAATTTTTCTCGATCACGCGCAAGATCGAGCCAATCGACAGTAGGTATCTCTTGCAAAATTGGATCGGTCTTATGAGCTGAAGATTTTTTACTCGTCATGCTGATACTCCGCGAACTAATAAGGCTTTATTATAGGGGTGCTAAATTAAAAGTCACCCGCTATAAATGATTGCTAACGCCGACACACCATCAGCGTTTTATTTTAGCTTAACTACCCAGCCCCCAGTTCGCTTCTTCGCGCATCCGTTGATAGAAACTATCTTCATAAGCTTCCTCGGGTGTTTCTCGAACCAGCCTGTCGAGCGAGTGTGCATCTTCACCAAGTAACACTCTCCAGCGCTCGTCCCTTACGCCCTGAATCATCATAGCTGCAGCATCTGCAGCGGTCGTGGGGGCATTGTCACGAAATGCTTCGCCTTGTGCCTTGATCATTTCCCGAAGCTGGTTGTTGTTAACTTCGGACAAGTCTATCCCTTGCCGTTGTTCAATGCGCGCGCGAATTTGATCGACCTCGGCATCTGGCATCGCCATTGGTTCTGCATGACCCGAAATTTTGCCCGAGTTGATTGCAATAGAAGTACCGATATGTCCCGGCATGACAACAGACACCTTGACGTGCGGCGCATTTATACGAAAGTCCGTCACCAGTGCCTCAGTAAATCCCTTCACGGCAAATTTTGCGGCACTGTATGCAGTGTGTGTCGAGCCTGGTCCGAGCGATGCCCAAAATCCATTCACACTGCTGGTGTTTATCATGTGTGCTTCGTCGGCAGCAACGAGATGAGGAATGAAGGCGCGAGCACAGTAGTAAACGCCGTACCAGCAAATGTTAAAGGTGCGCTCCCATTCAGTTCGGTCGCCATCAATAAAACTGACGCCGGACCCGATACCAGCATTGTTAAACAAAAGATTGACTGAATCCCGGCCGTGTTGTTCCAGAACATCGTCTCGAAACCGTTTAACATCATCTTCGTTTGAGACGTCACATTTGTGCGCTGTGATGCGGATACCTTGCGGCGCTTCTGACTCGCAGAGACGTAGTGTTTCTACCATGTTTTCTTCAATGACGTCACATATCGCAACATCGCAACCTTCTGCAATCAACTGTTTTGCCAGTTCACGGCCCATGCCTGTGCCGCCACCGGTAATGACAGCGAGCTTTCCTGAGAAATCTTTCATAAGTTACCTTTTGGATTGATTGTAATGTGTTCGGCTGTGTATTTGTGTTTGACAAGAAGTATAAACCGCAAAGCCAATCGATAGCGACCTGCGCAAGCACCGAAGACCTACGTTAGAAAGCCTTCGATAAGCTTTGAAACTGAGGTTGTTAGTGTTAGCGTCACTGCGCATTCGCAAAGGAATATAGATCAACAGGGCTATGTAGTGGTTGAGATTTTAGTGCAGTTTTTCGTGACCTCCAGTTTGAAAACCCGATTTTTCCGGTTGATTCAGCGCGGGCTCTGTAAACAGATATTCGCCGTTAAATACTTCTCGTTCGCCGCCTGGTGCCCACCAGAACCAGACCGTCTTAACTGGCTCGTCGGTCAGGTTTACCATTTTGTGAATTTTGCCTGGGCGTGTATAGATTGCGGTACCGGCCGAAACTGTTTTTGTTATGCCGCCCACCGTCCATTCCGCCTGGCCGGAGAGAATATAATAAACTTCGGGCGCAGTGTGTTTATGGCTGTGATAAGTCTGACCCGGCGCCAACTGCCAAAGACCAAACTGGATGTCAGGGTTATCCAACTGGCCACCCTCGGCTCCTCCAACCAGCGTCTTCCAGCGAGCCACGTTGAAATCATTAACCTTCCAGGTGATGTCTGATTCGTCGATAAATGCTGCTGGTTCAACAGGATCAGTTTCTGCTGACTGACCCTGTGTAAACTGGCAGTAGAATAGTGTGCCTATCACAATGACTAACATGTGCTTGCCGAGTTGGTTCTTGTTCCGGCTCATCGGAATAATCTCAAACTGGAAATTGAAGTTGTGAACTTACGTTTAACAAAAGGTTTGATCAAGAGATTCATAACGGGTTCTGGTGATTGGAAGCGCAGTTTTTACGCTGGATATTAAGGCTAACAGGGCAAGCTATCGATATTGCTGCCTGAGTCTTTCTCGATACTTCAACGGATCTGCGAGGATGTTTTGTCTTGATTTTGCCACTTCTTTTTCAGTGATTGGTATGAAGTCTTTTGCCAGAACATCGCCATTGAAATTCAGTAGGATATAGTTGAGCACCTCACTCAATTCAAGGTCTGAAATCGGTGCTTGAGATGCGCCCGGTACCCTGGCCAGATAGTCCCTACCCGCTGGTATGGCAGCTAATTTCCCCGAGTCATTAATAAGTGACGGCACTGCGGGCGGCGAACCACGCCCGTCTGGAAGATGGCATCCACTGCAGTGCAGGAGATAGTTGACTCTTGGGCTGCCCTGTATTGTAACGCTAGCTGAAAATAGCGTGGTGACGATAAAAAGGCGGGTCAAAATTTTCATGCAATCAGCCGCTTATGATTCGAGGCGCTAGGCTTTGCCGATGACCAACGCAACGGTGCAATGATATGCCTGACTTTCCGTACCAAAACACCAGAGAATGTCGTTTGCTTTAGAGGGGAAGTAAACAGGTTTATCTCGTTCTGTACGATGACAATAACACCGGTTGCATACAGGTTTGCCGCAGCAGTCATTGTAAGAAATGAGATAATCGAGGTCATCAACCGGATTTCTGCAAGTGCCAACCCAGGTGATAGGTGAAGGTTCAGCGCCAGGAGGACATGATGTCATACTGCCGCCACAGCATGAACATAGCATGCCACCTAGTGCGCAATATCGCCAGTAGTCGCAGCTTTGTGGGTCACCTATTTCCTTTAGGCCCTCAGCGCCAAAGGCACGGGCGACCGGTAATAGTGGTAGTACACTAGCGCCAAGAAGTGCGGTGCTGACTTTACCCAGAAAACCTCGTCTGGAACTTCTCTGTGCCAGTACACGTGTCTTCTTGTTCGTGGTCTGGTCTAACCAGTTCAGGCTTTTTTCGATTAAATTCACGGGCTGTACTCCTTGACAGTTTCGTTAGCGTCGTTTTCCATTTCAAGCGCATAGTCTTGCAGGGTTGCGACTCCGGTCCGCATGGATTCAAACAAACTCTCCAGATGCTCTCGAGTATTCACAAGCCCTTTGCTGGCGAGGATGCCGTCTTCGGCGATTAATACGGCAAAAGGTAACTTGCTCACGCCATAGCCAAGCCCAAGTTCCTGCGACAAGACATAGGCATTGAAATCTATATCCAGGTCGTTGGCATAATTTTGGTGGCTCTCGAGTGAATCTCCGTCGCTGGCAAAAATCAGATTTACGTCCTCATAATTTGCCAATGATTTTGCTGTAGGTACTAGATTGCGACAGACCGGGCATGTGGGCGAAACGAAAAAGACGAGGGATGCGCCCTCTGATGCGCCACCAATGGTCAGTTTTCCCCCGGCAAGATTACTTGTTGCAAGCGCCGTGGTTGATTCACCAATTTTGGGTCCGCTAGTCGGTGTTAAGGCACCTGCCGGCGCCACACGCTCGTGCAGGACACCAACTTGCCGGGTTAACGCAAAAACAAGCACCGATAATCCTATGACTGTGAGCCACAGGATAAAGTTTGAAATAATTAGCGCACTTTGCATCAATATCTCCAGGTAGCGATCGCCGTCTTGTTCGCTAAAAGTTGCGAAGTGCTGATGTAGAATATGACGGCGACGAGTGTGGTGACAATAATAGTCGCGTAGTCCAGCCACACCAACTCTCTTGGTGCCGTGGGTAGCAAGGTGCCGAGAATAGCGAGAATGAGCAAACTATTGCGCAGTAGTAATGCCGGGGATATCAGTGAACCGGTTTCACCCACGGCTGAAAAATTACACCCGCAGTCTATATGGGTTCGGCCTCGGGCAAGATTGATGGCTATTGCCAGCGTGTAGATAAATAGTAATGACGCACTAATAACAGCTGTTAGCGGCTGTAGTAACTGAAAAATCCAGAACAGTGCCAGACAAGCTTCTAAAATCGGTACAATGAACGACAGCATTGGTGTGATCGACGGCGGTACTAATCTATAGTCGTTCAGTGTTGCTAGAAATGTCTGCCTGTCGTTGAGTTTGTGTATACCTGCAGTAGCGAATAGAACAAACATGCAGCAGGCGATGACGATAGAGACGACTTCATCGAATACGACTTCACCGATCATCTTTGAAAGCCTTGTATAAAGGTCACAAAATCACCCACTTGTTTGATTGTTCTAACAGGTTTGGTCTTGGCGACGTCATAGACTCGTAAGGTCGAATCAACACCGGTAACCGTCAATAAAGCCTCGTTGCTTTGGCCAACATGAATACTGGTTCCCTGTGTCTCAAGCTTAATTCTCGATATGCGTCTTTTGGTCTCTTTGTTAAAAATCCAGACTTCAGTTCCCGCATCCTCATGCGTATCTTTGCCACCTTGGTGCATGAGGGTAAAAATCAGGTTAAGGTTTTTGTGATAAGCAAGGATTTGACCACCACCGGGTTTCCAACGCGCCTTTTTATCTTCTTTTGTCAAAATCGACCAAGGCTTAGTTAACGCAATTTTTTCATCGTTGTAGGTCGCCTCGAATACCTCGCCCTCGAATGAAAGCAGAAGCCAGCCATCCTGTGTTGGCACAGGTTTATCGTATACCGGGTCTTCATCTATATCGAAGATAGATTTGGAACGTGATCTGGCAGACTCTTTACCCATGGCGTCAAGCGTAATCAATTGGAGTGTGCCATCGCCACAAATTTGCATAAATGAACGATTTTTAGATGGCATGATCAAGGAACAACCAGGGGTCGAAATTTCTCCAACAAAGACTCTTTCCTCGACATCGACAATGCTGACTGACTGAGCCGGCGTCAGATTGAATACACCCAGGTATTTATCTTCATTGAGTAAGCCAATGTATTGCCTGAAAGGTAGTGCGGCGACTTTGTTGGGTATTTTGATTTCAGCGGTCGGACTGAGTGTTTTGCTGTCATAGACTGTCACGACGTCGGTTCTTTCTCCGCGGTCTACCCGCGAATAGTAAGATTCGGCGGCATATATTTCATTGCGACCGAGGTGCGGTTGTACGGAAGGCGTGAATTTTGTTAACGACAACATACCGTGCATATCACCGGTTGCTGTGTCAAAGATATAGTGAGGTCCGAATGATGATTTCACCATAACCCAGGTGTCAGCTGGCGCTGACATGGTCTCTCTGGTGATCGTTTCAGGATTTATTTGGGCCAGCGCAAAGGGCGCGTGAAAGCACAAAGCAGACAGGAGAAACAGGTAGATTCGCATTTATTATTCCTCAAAGGATGTTTTGCGCGAAGCTTGAGCGTATCACAGCAAAAACTAACTTGCATGCATCGTCAAATTAGCGCGACAGAGACTGGCGTTCGTCCCGTGAAAGTATTGTTGTTGCGGCGACGTTTGCGGTGACGTTAGCGACAGTGATAAACATATCAACAACAAGGTCCACGGCGATCAATATACCAATGCCGGCGACGGGTAAACCCAGCGAAATATATACTGGCGCCATTATCAGCAACCCGCCACTGGGTATGCCTGGCGAGTAGATGCTTAAGAAGCCAATTGCTGCAACGATAATAATCAACTCGATAATGCCTAGTTCAATCCCATAGAGATTGGCAACGAAATAGGTGCCTGTCGTGCGCGCAATGGGCGACGCAAATTTGAACAGGGTGACCGCAATTGGCAGGACCAGGCCTGATACTCGCTCTGAAATATCGAGTGCCTTGGTTGCAACAAAAGTGGCTGGTAGGGATGCTAACGACGAACGCGTGCCAAAGCCGACAATCTGTACGGGTGCGACTGCTTTTGCGAATTGTCGCATTGTCACGCGACCGAAAATTGCGGTGGTGGGGTATAACAGTAGCGTCACCACGACAAGTAGACCGCAGGCAATAATGATGAACGTGCCAAGTACATTGATCACTGCTATGCCCAGCGTCGCAGCCAGAGGGAAAACCAGTGCAAATATCCCTATGGGCGCCAACAACATGACCCAGCGAATTAACACAAACATCGCACTTTTTACTGCACTAAAAAAATCAACGAAAAGTTGTCTCTGGGCTTCTTCAATATAAAGCAATGATGCAGAGAACAAACCGGTGAATATCATTAATGACAACATGGCGTTATCCACTATTGCCTTGAATGGATTGGTTGGCACAAGATTGACAAACCAGTCCCGAAAAGGAGGAAGACTAGCGCCGCTAGCCTCGGTGGCATTTGTTGCGGCGAGTAGGGCTGCGCTGTCGGCG
>CAXRCG010000278.1:0-90348 GCA_964228885.1 Pseudomonadales bacterium
GCGATACAGCCTTCACCCACGATCAAATTGAAGTCGGCGTTCAGTGGAATGAGTGGCGCGTTTCCTACATACAGCGATTCGACTACGTCACAAGCTTCACCGAAGACACGGCCCTATATCATCACAGCGTCAAAAACGATTTAGCCTTACCCACTAACCGAGAGTACGACCTACTGTTAGACGTCGAGAGATTAAACGCTAAGGGTATCAAGCTCGGTTACAACTGGGAATTCAGACCAGACCTTTCTTTTGATATTGCCTTTGCCTACTACAACGATGTGACCGACCTGCAATCAGGAAAGGCCGCTGTCAATGGTGACCTCGAGCCGCTCACAGATGAGCTAAGAGCGGAAGTAGAACTGATCTTAGACGGTATTAGTGCAGACGACCGTGACCTGAGTCCTCTCCTCGCTTTGATTGAGGACGTTAACGCCCGAGTTTTGATCGACTACTACTACGACGAACCAAAGTTTAATGAGCCTGACTACGCCGTACCAGTTATTACTGGACCCGCTAATCCTGTCATTTCAGACGTTGACTTTAGCTCACCTAGTGGCACTGGATACTCCCTTGATCTGGGTATGAATTGGCAAGTCACCGATCAATTAAATTTGGATCTGAAACTTTTTGATGTCGTTAACAACTTTACCTGGAAAAATGCACCTTATTCCGTCACAACTTTCAATCTCAATCCAGCACTAGTCGATGCGATCGGCGTCAGTCAGGATTTTGTCGACGGACTCATTGTTACGCCCAATGATCTAGTAGGTCGGCACGTGGATGTCACGATTCTTAACCGGGACTACGATCAAGAGCTTCCTTGGCGGGCAAACTTACGGGCAAACTATTCTCTTGATAAGGAAATCAATATATTCAATTTTTGGACGCCTAACATTTCAGTACTTGGCGGGTATTACTATACAAAGACGCAGCACTTTCCAAGCTTAGGTATTGGATTCGATGACACGCTGCAGTTGGCCTATGATTTTGGTGGGGAAGCGTTCTCAATAAATTACCGTAACCGATACTTCTTCGCCCGCCTGATGACTGACTCTCTTGCTTTCGAGGATGCGCACACTATCGGTTTCGCCCTTGGGGTTAATTTCGGGTTTTGACCTGTTTTGTAACTTTCAAGATGTTCCTTGATCGATATAAGCACCCCTAGCGCAAGAATTCTTGCACCAGCTGTGGTTAAGACCCCTTTCACGAAGATACCGCGTTTATTAATAAGCCTACCGAGAGGGCGACTATATCGACCTACGCATCATTATCCATGACAACTGAAAAACAATCCTTCATTTCTGAACGCCCTCAAAAAACTGTTTACCGCCTGCTCACACCCCTCGTATCTACCATTAAGACAAAAAAGCCCCGCTGACGCGGGGCTTTTCGTTTTCTTGTGTCAGGTTCGCTCACGAACCAAACAGGCTATAGCGGTTTACATCATACCGCCCATACCGCCCATACCACCCATGCCACCCATGTCAGGCATAGCAGGAGCAGCAGCGCCACCTTCTTCAACAACGTCCGTGATCATGCATTCCGTTGTTATCATGAGTCCGGCAACTGAACCAGCAGCCTGAAGCGCTGTTCTTGTTACCTTCGCAGGATCAGGCAGACCGAAGCCGATCATGTCGCCATATTCACCTGTTGCAGCGTTGTAACCTTCTGATGCTTTCAGGCTCTTCACTTTATCAACAACAACAGAAGCTTCGTCACCAGCGTTAGTTACGATCTGACGCATCGGTGCTTCCATCGCACGCCGTAGCAGTGCAATACCGACGTTTTGGTCTTCGTTGTCGCCTGTCAGACCTTCAACAGCCTGAAGCGCACGAATCAGCGCAACACCACCACCAGCAACGATACCTTCTTCAACAGCCGCTCGTGTTGAGTGCAGAGCATCTTCAACCCGGGCCTTCTTTTCTTTCATTTCAACTTCAGTTGGCGCGCCAACTTTAATGACAGCAACACCACCGGCTAGCTTGGCAACACGTTCCTGCAGCTTTTCACGGTCGTAGTCTGAAGAAGTCTCTTCGATTTGAGCACGAATCTGGTTAACACGCGCTTCGATGTCATCTGACTGACCAGCGCCATCTACAATAGTCGTTGCTTCTTTTGTCAGTGTGATTCGCTTCGCCTGACCCAGATCATCCAAAGTGGCTCCTTCAAGAGAAAGTCCAACTTCTTCAGAGATCACAGTACCACCGGTAAGAATCGCGATGTCCTGCAGCATTTCTTTACGTCGGTCGCCAAAACCTGGTGCCTTGGCAGCAGATACTTTCACGATACCACGCATGTTGTTAACAACCAGCGTTGCCAAAGCTTCACCTTCCACATCTTCAGCGATAACCATCAATGGCTTACCGGCTTTAGCAACAGCTTCTAGTACTGGTAGCATGTCGCGAATATTAGAGATCTTCTTGTCAAAAAGAAGAATGTATGGGTCTTCCAGTTCAGCACTCATGCTTTCCTGATTGTTGATAAAGTATGGAGATAGGTAACCACGGTCAAACTGCATACCTTCAACAACGTCAAGTTCGTTCTCGAGACCACTGCCTTCTTCAACCGTGATAACGCCTTCTTTACCCACTTTGTCCATCGCTTCAGCAATGATGTCACCAACCTGTGTGTCACTATTCGCTGATACGCTACCCACCTGGGCAATTGTCTTGCTGTCACTACATGGCACTGCAAGGTTCTTAACTTCTTCAACCGCAACGGCCACTGCCTTGTCGATGCCGCGCTTGAGATCCATTGGATTCATGCCAGCAGCAACAGACTTCAGACCTTCGTTCAGAATAGCCTGAGCAAGAACGGTAGCTGTTGTTGTTCCGTCACCGGCAACATCTGATGTTTGTGAAGCAACTTCTTTCACCATCTGTGCGCCCATGTTTTCGAACTTGTCTTTTAACTCGATTTCTTTGGCAACAGATACACCATCTTTAGTAACGGTTGGCGCACCAAACGATTTGTCGAGTACTACATTTCGGCCTTTTGGCCCGAGTGTGACTTTTACGGCGTCTGCCAGTACGTTGACCCCAGCCAACATTCTTTGACGGGCTGAATCACCAAATTTTACGTCTTTAGCTGTCATAACTTTGTTCCTTATAATCGCTTAAATATTCTGTATCGGGTGTCTTATTCAACGACACCAAATACTTCGCTCTCATTCATAATGAGTAGCTCTTCCCCATCGATCTTGACGGTGTTACCCGCATACTGACCAAACAGAACCTTATCTCCAGCTTTCAAATCGACTGGCTGAACTGAACCGTTGTCCAGTTTTTTGCCAGGCCCTACCGCCAAAACTTCACCCTGAGAGGGCTTTTCAGTGGCTGAACCAGGAAGTACGATACCTCCGGCTGATTTTGTTTCTTCTTCCGTGCGTCTTACGACGACACGGTCTTGCAATGGACGGATATTCATTCATTTCTCCCGTTTCTGGTTTCTTCAAACACCATTTTTGTAACAGCGTAAAAGTCCATGATTCACAACCCGGTCAAGTTACTAACCAGGATTTATTTCAACAAAAAACTCGCTAATATGACGCTGCTTCAGCTCCTTGACTGGAACCCCATTAGGGGCAACCACCACAGAGCGAAAGGCACAAATTAGCACTCTACTTCGTCGACTGCTAATAATATGGGCGAAATGGTCAGAGTCAACCCAGCAGCCTGAATTTATTTTCACTTACACGAAGTTTTCGGGAAATGTGCGAGTATTGGATGCAAGTTGGCTCTGAATATCGATAAAAATGGCAAATATATTGGCGAAAACGAAAGTAGGCTCAAAAACCATGACAAAAACCGAGGAGGCGCAAGCTCTCGTCTGGCAAATAGTATTAGCGATTCCAAAAGGCAAAGTGGCGACTTATGGCCAGATTGCAACAATGGCGGGTTTTCCTGAACAATCCCGAATGGTCGGGCGTATACTTTCCCGTCTGCCAAAAGAGTCCAAGATTCCATGGCACCGAGTCATCAACAGCCAAGGAAAAATCTCAAACCCAAATCCAGCTAGACAGCATCAGCGCCTTGAGGCAGACGGTATCACACTGATAAATGGCCGTGTGCAGCTGGCACTGCACCAATGGAATCCCTGATGCATGCCTAAACCCTTGACATGTTTTCCTTGAGGTCTTCAGTTCGCCTCATCAAAATAACCACAAGTACTATTGCCGGCAAGCCCAAGCCCGCAGCAACAATAAAAAATGTTAGGTAACCTTCCGCGTCAACAACAATGCCTGAGAAACCGCTGATGACTTTACCTGGTAGCGTCATGAGAGAGCTAAATAACGCATATTGAGTTGCCGTATAAGCTTTGTTTGTCAAACTTGAAAGATAAGCGACAAATGCTGTGGCGGCGAACCCTCCGCTAATATTATCTGCACTTATCACAACCGCCAGCCACGTGAGCTCAGGCTGCAACGTCGAGAGCAAGGCGAACAGCAAATTGGTTGAAGCGACAGCGACAGCGCCGATCAGCAGAGGGCGCAAGATCCCCCACTTGACAACCAGCAACCCACAAATTGCAGAACCAGCGATGGTCATGAAGAACCCAAAGACCTTCGCAATGCTGGCGATTTCAGTCTTTGTATAACCCATATCAAGATAAAACGGATTCGCCATGACACCCATCGCGATATCACTTAGCCGGAATACTGAAATAAAAATCAGAATCACAATTGCAAACTTGCCGTTACGCTGAAAGAAATCAACAAAAGGACAAACGATCGCGCCGATGATCCATGCCCTAAAATCCCGAAACCTGCCAGGCTTCGTTTCAGATCTCGCTAGAAAATCAACGACCATTTGCTCACTTGGCAGGTTTGCTGGTGTGGTCTCGCTCTGTTCCGGCTCAGAGACTAGCAATACCGTCACAATACCTAGCAAAACAGTCGCTGCCATCAACTGGTAAGCAACTGCCCAAGAAAAAAAGTCTGCTAGATAAAATGCTCCGGCTCCGGCGACTAAAAGTGCAATTCTATAGCCAAATATATAGGTAGCTGACATCGCCCCTTGGTAACGGTCCGTTACCGCTTCGATACGATAAGCATCGATAGCAACATCCTGTGTTGCCGAGGAAAAAGCGACTAGCAGCGCAAAAGCCGAAAGCACTAACAAATCGGCGGTACCCACTAGAGACATGCCTAAGAGACCTGCTGCGATACCAATTTGGCCCGCAAGCATCCATGATCTACGCTGCCCAAGCTGTCCTAATAGTGGCAACCTCAACCGATCCACCACAGGCGCCCAGAACACTTTGATGGAATAGGTGATGCCTATCCAGGCAAAGAAACCTATGGCACTTCTGCTGATTTCCTCATCACGTAACCACGCGGTCAGCGTTGAAAAAACAAGTAAAAATGGCAATCCACCGGAAAAGCCCAGAAACGCCATAGCAATGACCCTAGGATGCATGTAGACCGCCAGCACCTCCCCCCAGCGCATATCTTTAGAATCATCCCTGTTAATAGACATCCCTCTTGCCTAATCCCGAAAGTTATCGAACTGAATTGGCATATCGAGATCACCCTCGCGAATGACTGCCATGACCTGTTGAAGATCATCTCTTTTCTTGCCAGTGACACGGACTTTGTCACCCTGAATGGCGGCTTGCACCTTCATCCTTTTGTCCTTGATCATTTTGACAATCTTCCGCGCCAGATCAGTATTTATTCCCTGGCGCACGAGCACATGCTGATGAATCACTTTACCACTGGGTCTTGGATCACCAACCTCAAGCACTTTAACGTCAATTTTTCGACCGACCATCTTTGCTCGAAGAACATCTAGCATTTGGTCCAGCTGAATTTCAGCCTCCGCGGTAAGGGTTACTTCGTTTTCAACTCTTGCGTATTTAGCATCAACGCCGCGAAAATCATAACGCGTACCAATTTCCCTGTTAGCTTGGTCCACTGCATTATTGAGTTCCTGCAAATCTACCTCTGACACTGCGTCAAACGATGGCATGTCTATTTCCTCTCATATTCTTTACAATTGTGTAATTCGGCGAAGCATACCAGATTCAATTTGTCCCGTTGCAACCCAATTCAAAACCAACACCATTAATCAGGGGCTACTCGTGCTGATGCTCAGCATAAAACAATCTGTCTTTTCAAAGCCGAGCCCAGGTGTCACTCTTTCCCAACCCGCGGCGGCTCTTTTTAAACATAGAAAAGTTTGCAATTTCGCAGTTGAGACTCATCAAATATAGGAAGAGAATTCAAGATTCGGTGACATCACCAAGGCAGAACCAAACGACAGAATCGTGCGTACAATCACGCACAAGATAAAAACAGGCCCAACGCATGTAGAAACGCTGATCAACACGGCTAAACTAGCCTTCATCAGCCTAACATTCCAAACCGAGTGATAGTAAGACACCTTTTAATTTAGACACACCCATCGAAGCTCGCTAGGCAAGGATAGAACAAACAGGAAAGTGAAATGGGAAAAAGACTTAGTAAAATATACACACGAACCGGAGACACAGGCGAAACAGGACTTGGCGACGGTTCCAGGACTAACAAGGACAACAGCAGAATTCAAGCAATTGGCAGTATCGACGAACTCAATAGCTGGATAGGTCTTCTTGTGGAACAGCTGATCAATTCTGAACTGTCAGGCCTCGCACCGTCGGCAAGTTTCTTGCGGGGCTGCCAACACAGGATTTTTGATCTTGGAGGTGAGGTATCTATCCCCGGCTACCAGATAATTACTAAGGCGCACGTTGAAAAAATTGAGTCTGAACTGGATGAGCTCAATCAACATCTGAAACCGTTGGAAAATTTTATTTTACCCGGGGGTTCCGAGCTTATCGCTCAGGCACATCTTGCTAGGAGCATCTGCAGACGCGCCGAACGCGATCTGGTCGCCCTTCGAAATGAACCCGATCAATCAGTCAACCCCGAGGGTTTGCAATTCGTGAATCGACTATCAGATTACTTGTTTGTCCTTGCCCGCCACATCGCGCGAGTACAGAAAATCGAGGAAGTTCTCTGGCAAAAAGGCTAAGAAACCCTACAAAATCAGTCTCTTGAGGTCAGAAAGCACCTGCGCAATATAAGCGGTAAAACGCGCTGCTTCTGCACCATCGATAGCACGATGATCATAAGACAGTGATAGCGGTAATATATTGCGGGGTTGGAATTGACTTCCATCGTAAACCGGCGCGATCTTCGATTTAGACACCCCCAGAATAGCAACTTCAGGTGCATTTACAATTGGCGTAAATGCCGTGCCACCAATACCCCCAAGACTGGAGATAGAGAAAGTCCCTCCCTGCATTGCGTCCATAGGCAGTTTCTTTTCTCGTGCCAGAGCAGCGAGCTCTGCCGTTTCC
This sequence comes from Pseudomonadales bacterium, assembly GCA_964228885.1. Taxonomy (GTDB): domain Bacteria; phylum Pseudomonadota; class Gammaproteobacteria; order Pseudomonadales; family Azotimanducaceae; genus UBA4582. Next base: position 7,342 of record CAXRCG010000278.1, read on the forward strand.
TTAGCTACCTGAATTACTCCCTTTTTGTCTGCATCTTTGATCACTGGCACGACGAGTCCGTCGGGCGTCTCTACTGCGACGCCAATGTTGTAGTACTTCTTGTGAACCATGTGGTCGAAACTAGATTCAATCGAGGCGTTAAATTGTGGATATTTGATTAGTGCGCTTACACAAGCTTTGACAAGAAAAGCGAGGGGCGTAATTTTGTTACCACTTTTAGCAAGTTCAATGTTTTGCGACTTCCTAAATATTTCAAGCTCTGTAATATCTGCTTCATCAAACTGAGTAACGTGAGGCACGTTAACCCAGCTCCTATGCAAATTTTTAGCACTCGCTTTTCTGATTCTCGAAAGCTGCACCATTTCTGTCACGCCGTACCTTGAAAAATCAACATCCGGGATAGGTGGAATTCCTCCACTAACAACATGGTCACTCGACTTGCTGCTGGCCTGACTCAAACGTTGCTTCACGAAGTTCTGAATATCTTCCTTGAGTATTCGGCTTTTCTGACCTGAAGGCATTACTTTACTAAGATCAACCCCGTACTCCCTCGCCTGCTTTCTCACTGCCGGGCCAGCATGCACTAGAACGCTGGTTTCCAATGATGACGCTAATGTCACCCCGGGCTGTGGCGCCGCTGGATTTGAAACAGGATCCAGTGGCACAGCTTCTACCGCAGTTGCAGAGACTAGTGGGGCAGCCTGGGCGCTCGCCGTTACACTCCGATCCGAAGTTTGATCTGCAGCCATGAGCCTGACCAGCGCATCACCCTCTTTTACCTCAGCGCCCTCTTCCACAAGAATCTCGAGCACCTCGCCAGCTACAGGCGTTGGTATTTCCATGCTCGCCTTATCTGATTCGAGTACGACAAGAGAATCTTCGGCTTCCAAGGCATCACCAATCTTTACCAGTACATCTGTTACCAGCACCTCGTCGGCTCCGCCCACGTCGGGCACAGCAATTACTTGCTCTTTTCGCGCAGACGGGGCCAACGGCAAAACCTGATCACGCTCTTGCGCGGCTGACACTTCTTGGCTTTCATCGGAAGCAGATTTAGGCGGGTTTTTTTTGATCGCGACTGATCGCGTTGCAGGTTCGACCTCAGTTGCAACTTCCAACTCAATAATCAAGGTGCCCTCATCAACGATATCGCCCTCTTTAACTGCAATAGACACTACTTTGCCGCCTTCGGGGGTTGGTATTTCCATGCTGGCCTTATCAGACTCAAGCACGACAAGGGAGTCATCCTTAGCAATTACATCGCCAACAGATACAAGAATTTCAATTATCTCAACTTCGGCGGCGTCGCCGACATCAGGAACCAGAACTTGCAGGGCCATATCTCGATTATCCTTTGACTTCCCATTCGGTATGGCGAATACCACTACGCCAACATTGTTTTCTCACCCCTACCCCAAGGCTCATTTAACTAACCGCAGGATTAACTTTTTCAGGATCGATACCAAACTTCTTAATTGCTGCGGCGACCTGTCCGACGTCGACGACATTGTCTTCGACCAATGCAGTGAGTGCCGCGACGACAATGAAATAGCGATCAACCTCAAAAAAGTGACGCAGCCTTTCTCTTGTATCGCTACGGCCAAAGCCATCTGTTCCAAGCACTGTATAAGTACCCGAAATAAATTCGCGAATCTGGTCAGCATAACTCTTCATATAGTCCGTAGATGCAACCACCGGGCCCTTAGTGCCCTCGAGACATTCCTCCACAAAAGATTGCTTTGGTGTTTCTTCAGGATGCAGCATGTTCCAACGGGAAGTAGTCAATCCATCTCTTCGCAGTTCATTAAAACTGGTCGCACTCCAGACGTCAGCATCAACATCGAAATCTGTCTTTAAAATAGCTGCCGCTTCTATAACTTCGCGTAAAATCGTACCCGAGCCTAGCAACTGCACGACCTTCTTGCTGCTTTTTTTGCTATTTTTCTTAAGCAGATACATACCCTTGATAATGCCTTCTTCACATTCTTTTGGCATGGCTGGCTGAGTATAGTTTTCGTTCATTACTGTGATGTAGTAGTACTTGGCTTTCATGTCCACGTACATTTCATGCAAACCGTGTTGGATGATTACCGCAAGCTCGTAACCATAGGTGGGATCATAAGTTACGCAGTTAGGAACCGTGCCTGCCAGTATATGGCTATGGCCGTCCTGATGCTGCAATCCCTCACCATTCAGGGTTGTCCGGCCTGCTGTACCTCCGATAAGGAAACCTCTAGCCTGCAAGTCACCCGCCGCCCAACATAGATCACCCACCCGCTGAAAACCAAACATGGAATAGAAAACGTAGAAGGGTATCAGCGGATAATCATTGTTAGTGTACGAGGTTGCCGCAGCCAACCAAGCAGCAAACGCACCACCCTCGTTGATACCCTCTTCCATCACTTGGCCATCGATATCTTCACGATAATACATGACCTGGCTGCTGTCCGACGGCTCATACAACTGGCCCGCTGATGAGTAGATACCTAACTGCCGGAACATGCCTTCCATACCAAAGGTCCTAGCCTCATCGGGCACAATAGGTACAACGCGCTTGCCTATTTCTTTATCTTTTATCAGAGCAGACAGCACTCGAACAAAAGCCATTGTTGTCGATATTTCCCGCTTGCCCGTGCCTTTAGTGACGGCCTCTAGCGAATCGATGTCCGGCACAGCAAGCGCTTCAAAGTCCGGCTTCCGACTTGGCAAGGAACCGCCAAGCTCTTTCCTGCGCTCATGTAGATATCGCATTTCCGGGCTGTCAGCGGGCGGTCGATAATAGGGCACCTTCTCTAAGTCAGAATCCGGTAGCGGAATGTCAAACCGATCACGGAACTTTTTGAGCGCCTCAATTTCAAGCTTCTTAACCGAATGAGTAATGTTCTGGGCTTCACCTGCAGGCCCCATACCATAGCCTTTGACGGTTTTAGCGAGAATTACCGTTGGCTGCCCTTTGTGTGCAGATGCTGCAGCATAGGCTGCAAAAACTTTATACGGATCGTGACCACCCCTATTAAGCCTGTAAATATCATCATCGGTGAGGTCTTCTACCATTTTCAGCGTTTCTGGATATTTACCAAAAAAGTGTTCTCTGGTGTATGCGCCATCGTGGCTCTTGTAATTTTGATATTCACCGTCAACCGCTTCGTCCATCCTCTGCTGCAGCACACCGAGTTTGTCTTTCTCAAGCAGTGGGTCCCACATACGCCCCCAGACAACTTTTATGACATTCCAGCCAGCACCACGGAAGCTACCCTCCAACTCTTGAATAATTTTTCCATTACCTCTAACAGGTCCATCAAGCCGCTGCAAATTACAATTTACTACGAAGATCAAATTATCCAATTTTTCACGACCAGCCAAAGCGATCGCGCCCTGTGATTCCGGTTCATCCATTTCCCCATCACCGGTAAAGCACCATACTTTCCTGTCACCAGATTCACTTAAATTGCGATTATGAAGGTACTTCATTGTATGCGCCTGATAGATAGCCTGCAGCGGCCCCAGCCCCATTGAAACCGTTGGAAACTGCCAGTAATCTGGCATTAACCACGGGTGTGGGTAAGAAGAAAGTCCATCGCCATCAACCTCCTGTCTGAATTTATCAAGCTGCTCTTCATCAAGGTTTCCTTCAAGAAAGGATCTGGCGTAGATACCGGGCGCACAGTGTCCCTGAATGTACACAAGGTCGCCTTTGTGTACTTCACTGCGCCCACGAAAAAAATAGTTAAATCCGACGTCGTACAGGGTAGCAGCAGACTGAAAACTCGAAATATGCCCACCGAGAGTTCCATCTTTCATGTTCGCGCGCATCACCATCGCCATTGCATTCCAGCGAATTAATGATCTAATCCCCCGCTCCATGAACAAGTCGCCTGGCATCCTTGTTTCCTGACTCGTAGGGATAGTATTTCTGTAGGGAGTATTAATTGCGTAGGGTAACTGGGCACCGGTCTCGGTGACTTTAGACGAGAGTCTCTGAAGAATGTACTGGGCTCGCTCAACACCCTCCTGTTCAATGACAGAATTTATTGCTTCTAACCATTCTCTCGTCTCGACTGGGTCTGAATCAACTTTTCTATGATTAATGCCTAAGTCGTCTTTCTCCGAAGAATCAGGGATATTAGGATCGACAGCCATCTACTTCTCCATTCTTAGACCCGACATACCATCAACGGGTCAGGATAGTTCAACATTAGTTATTTCTACGAACGGTAACCCTCCAAAGGTTAAACATTTTTCGCAGTTCAGGGGTTTTGGTATTGCTAGTTACATGTTCTGTGCAACTTGAGGTATGAAATCGGGATACCGGAAATTCTACTCTGACGTGAAGAATAAACAACTCTCAATGGTCGATAACTTACCGCACACTTCTTATTACATCGCACATAAGCTCCACGCCATCCAACATTCTTGTACTGGGGCGTGATATCAGGTTAGGGTCGATAGGATATACCCGCAAATTATTACCAATTAGCTTGCTCCATCGACCTTCCCAGGTTGATACTGGTGATTCAGGCAAGCGAGTGATAAATATAATATCAGGCTGACCTCTAAGCACTGACTCCAAATTGGCAAGCGGTACAGATATAGGTACGCTGTCAAAAAGGTTTACTCCACCGCAAAGAGTTATCGCCTGACCGATGAGGTGTTGACCACTCACTGTGTACAGATCCTGATCGGATATTTGAAAAAACACCCTGATGGAATCCTCTTTCACCGACTCATTCTTGGCAGAAAATTGCGCAAGTTGAGCCAATCTGGCGCGATATTGATCAGCCAAACGCTGTCCAGTATCAGCCTTACCAACCAGCGCGGCTATTTTTTGTACCGTATTGGCGATTTGCAAGAGCGAGGGAGCTTCATTCCTAAAGATAGTAAATCCCAAGTCTTCCAAGCGCCCGAGAGACTTATTAACACCGCCAGTCTCCCAAGCGAATATGATATCTGGTTGCATCGCAACCAACTGCTCAACGTTAACGGAAAACGCATCACCTACCCTTGGAATCAGTTTTGCTTCTTCAGGAAAGTCGGCGTAGCTTACCGTTGCAATGACATTGTCGCCTACGTCAAGCTCAAACAATATTTCGGTCAGATGAGGTGCAAGCGACACTATTCTCACCGCGGGTGATTCAAGCGTCACCCGATTGCCAAGATCGTCTACAACATCTAAACGATCAGAAGCGAACACCTGCCCCAGAGTAATCGTGCAGGTACAAAAAAAAACAAACATTTGCAGTGACACTCTGATAAAGAAGCGGCATTGATCCGGTTTAGCAAACACTATCTAGCCATCAACCTATGCAACCGCGCCCAATCAAAACCGACGCCTGGGTCCGTTTTTCGACCCGGCGCAATATCACTATGACCAAGAATATTTTTGACCGGAATAGCGTAGGCATCTACCAGGCATCTGCAAGTTTCTCCTAGACGCGCGTATTGGATGTCGTTGAATTGAGTGGTGTCAGTACCTTCAAGTTCTATTCCCAGCGAGAAGTCATTACAGTTACTTCTACCATCAAAAAACGACTGCCCCGCATGCCATGCCCTTTGATGGAAGGGCACAAATTGCTGAATTTGCCCGGTGCGACGAATCAACAAATGACTTGAGACGTGCATGCCCCTTAGGCTGTCAAAATCTTTATGGCGGGCATGATCTATCTGATTGCAAAAAAGCTCTTGAATGAAATCTCCTCCAAAATGGCCGGCGGGCAGACTGATGCAATGAATAACAATAAGATCCAATTGGTCATTCGGACGCTCATCACAATTCTCCGATAAATATTGCTCGGCAACATCCAATCTGCCATCAATAATTTCCATCACTGATCCTTTTCATTACCGAGCTACTCATTTCAAAGAATTATGATAGCAAGTCACTACTCTCGCTAACACTCAGATGTGTTAATCTTTTGCTATGGAGACGAAAAAGATGGGAACGGGGATGATGGCAATGGCTTGCATCCTGGGTATGGGATTACTAACGCTGTTTTTCTCTGAGGCAGAAGAGCAACAGCGCAATCCAAATCGCTCACCTATAACACTAAAAAACGCACAATCACTGGAAGTAACGCTGGTTCGAAATCGTCAAGGTCACTACCTGGTCAACGGTACGATCAATAATCGGAACGCCGAATTTTTACTCGATACAGGGGCTACTGATGTTGTAATACCCGCAGCAATGGCCTCGGAATACGGTCTTCGGCGGGGTGCCCCTAGCATCGCATCTACAGCCAATGGCAATATCACTGTGTACTCAACTGTTCTGGACCAGCTAAAGATTGGAGACATTACCCTATACAGCGTTCGCGCCAGTATCAATCCGGGAATGCATCCACCGGCGATCCTCCTCGGCATGAGTGCGCTAAAACAAGTCGAATTCACTCAACGTGGCGACACGCTCACGCTTCGCCAACTTTCAAACTAGCATATTTTATATAATCAACTTACCTGACGCACACCCATATAATCATGATTGAAACAGACAAAAACTATTTTTCAGAACTCGAACAGACCGTGAGTAACGCAATAAAAGAAGACCTTGGATCCGGCGATGTAACGGTTGAGCTTATTGATCACACCATGAAAGCGAACGCCCAAGTCATCTCTAGGGACGATGCGACGGTCTGCGGCATTCCCTGGGTCAATGAGGTCTTCTTTCAAATTGACCCTTCTCTCACCATTTTGTGGAAAGTGAAAGATGGAGACCTGATCGAGGCAAATCAATTGTTGTTGACCATTGAGGGCTCTGCCAGGAGCATTCTCACGGGCGAACGCGCAGCATTAAACTTCCTACAAACTCTATCTGCTACGGCAACTCAAACGCGCTATTACAACCAACTCATTTCGCACACTGAAGCGCAACTTCTCGATACTAGGAAAACAATTCCAGGCCTACGACGCGCACAGAAATATGCCGTCTCATGTGGGGGAGGCTCCAATCACAGAATGGGGCTCTTTGATGCATTTCTCATCAAGGAAAACCACATCATGGCATGCGGATCGATAGCCAATGCGGTCAACAGAGCAAAGAACCTCTACCCTGATCGCCGAATCGAAATTGAAGTTGAAAACATGCGGGAGTTTTCAGAGGCGATTCAGGCACAACCCCACTGGATCATGCTGGATAACTTTTCTACCGAAGATATGACGACCGCAGTAGCCAGCGTTTCCAAGGATATTAGTCTAGAAGCCTCTGGAGGCATCGAATCGGAGCAGGACCTTATCGCAATTGCTGAAACGGGTGTTCAATACATTTCCGTTGGCGCTCTCACAAAACATCTGCACGCGGTCGACCTGTCCTTGCGCTTGACCGAATAGGCGGCGGGAAAACATCTCAGAAATACTATTCATTATCAATGCCAACTTAGTACTTCGGCGTCTGCCAAGTCACGATTTGTGTTGAGTAATACTTAAGAATCCGCCTACTGACACTCTAAAAACAGTTAATCATTATTCATTCAGCTGCCGTCCTGATTTAAACCAGTATCACCCACTCGAGCGGCATTTAGTTCAAGTTCGCTTCGAAAAGCTCTAGCGTCCTATCTTTCGCCTTTTGAGCGGCCGCTTCGTTGAAACTGGCCCTATGATCGCAATTAAACCCATGGTCCGCATCATAAACATATACAGCAACGTCCTTGTGCGCCCCTTTAATTAAATCGACATCCGACAATGGAATATGTGCATCTTTGTCGCCAAAATGGAGCATTGTTGGCACCTTTGGATTCATATCAAGCATTCCGGCAATACCACCGCCGTAGTATCCCGACACACAATTCAGCCCCGAGAGTTGTGCTGAACTCAACCAACAAATCAAACCACCAAAGCAGTACCCAACCATCGCAACCGGGCCAGATGCACCGAGATAGTCAATCGCTGCTTGAACATCCAGCATCGTCTTGGGAAGTTGCAGCTTACCCCGAGCCAATTCAAGACCTCTTTCCATATCTGCGCCTTCATAGCCTAGTTCGACACCCGCCTCTATGCGATCAAAGATCGCCGGAGCTAAAGCAGTGAAGCCATCGTTGGCAAATCCGTCACAAACTTCCCGAATGTGACTATTTACACCAAAGATCTCCTGAATAACGACAACACCTCCTCTTGAATGACCAGCAGGCCTCGCCAGATAAGCGCTGATAGTCACATCGTCAGCAGCGGATAGTTGAATTGTTTCACCCATGTTTGTCTCCTTTAGTCTACTTTTTCTGTCTTCGGGCGGATTAACATATCATGGTCTTTGAGTCACGTGCAGCATTTCCTCAAGACTGCTTGCCGATGATTCAATCACCGGTTTCAGATATGTGCAATCCCTAATACAATGTGTGCAACATACATCGCACGCCAACTATTCAAAACCGATCGGTTTTCGATCACTGGCGCACGAACAAGAGGCTTTTAATATATGAATCTTGAAAAGGTTGTTTTCGCTTTCACAATAATTCTCGCACTCACGCTGAATTTCGGTTTCTTCATTGGCGATATAGATAACCCAGCTCACCATCACCCCTACGAGCTTTATGCCGCCATTTTCGTCAATGCGGTTGCAACCATTTTGAAGTTCGGTGACCGATCGCACATGGGCGCTGTATTACTTGCAAGCAGTCTGGTCGCGGACATTCAACTTATCGCAGCAGCTTGTGTCTGGGGTTACGCCAACTACGTCACGGAACTCGGCCTTGAGCCTAGCACGATGGCTAGCATCGTATCTTTAGCTGGCGGCGCAGTGATTGCGAATATGATTTCTGTTGCATTGCTATCGATCGAAACGGTGTTGTTACGTCGTTAGATTAATTACGGGGTAATCAGTCGTGAATACAGTTTTGTTTCTTATTCTTAGACGCATGCGTCCCCCCCTGCTGCTGCTATCTATCGTTTACGCAGTGGCGACTTTAGGGTTGACTCTGCTGCCCGGCCTAGACGATGAAGGCAATGTCTGGCACATGGATTTTTTTCATGCTTTCTACTTTGTTACTTTCATGGGCACAACAATCGGGTTTGGCGAAATTCCCTACCCTTTCACCGATACTCAAAGAATGTGGACTCTTGTGTTCATCTACATCACTGTTGCAACATGGATATACGCCATTGGCACTCTCATCTCCCTGCTGCAAAACGAAACGCTAAAAAAGGCATTCCTAGACTACCAATTCAGTCTTATTGTAAAAAAACTACGTGAACCATTTATTCTGGTCGCTGGGTACGGCGACACCGGCACAAAACTTGTGCGCTCCCTTCGTCGGCGATTTATCAAGGCAACAATCATTGATATCGCTCAAGACCGACTTGATGCATTGCTACTCGACGACTTCCCAATGGATATACCGGGCATCTGCGCTGACGCGTCCGATCCGGAAAAGTTAGTGATGGCAGGCATTAGTAATCCATACTGCAAGGCAGTCGTCGCGCTAACAGACGACAACGCTATCAATCTACACATTGCCATTACTGCCAAAGTAATGAACCCAGACATAAATGTTATCTGCCGAGCTGACTCTAGCAATATAGAGGACAACATGAAGTCATTTGGTACAGACCACATTATTAATCCTTATCGCACTTTTGCCGGACAACTCGTATTAGCCGCCAAGTCACCAAGCCAATACGCTCTGAATGAATGGTTTCGCAGTGCTTTAGACGAACCGGTGCCATCAAAGGTGAAAATAGCCAAGGGTCTTTGGATTATTTGTGGATATGGCAGATTCGGTCGCGCAATATACGAAGAACTCCTTAGTCACGGTTTGACGGCTCAGATTATTGAACCAGATGCATCAACACTCGATATGCCTGAGAACACAATCATCGGTGACGGCACCGGCGTTAGCACGCTCACAAAGGCTAACGTCTCTGAAGCTGTAGGGATAATCGCGGGTAGCGACGACGACTCCAATAATCTCTCTATTATTGTGACCGCCCGCCAGCTCAATCCGGACTTGTTCGTTATCATCCGACAAAACAAACAATCAAACGCTGACCTTTTTCGCCATTCAAAAGCAGACATCGTGATGGAATCAGGAAATGTCATCGCAAAAAACATTAGAACACTACTTACAAACCCGATGATCGACGAGTTTCTAAGCCTCGCGCGCGCGCATGACGATATCTGGGCAAGTGTTCTTGTAGACGAGTTGCGTTACATTTGTCCTGATCAATTACCGGAAACTTGGTCAGTTACCGTGGGAGACAGCGACGCGCAGGCTGTCACGGAAATGATCAATCGAGGTGACGATGTCCGGATTCGACATCTCACTCTCAGCCATACAAATCGTGACGAGAACTTACCCCTTATCGTACTCTACCACCGAAACAAGCATGGAGCGTTTTGCATGCCAGAGCCTGACACAAAAATTAGTGTTGGCGATCAACTACTATTCACAGGCACTGCCTTGGCGCGATTTAATGTTCAATGGAACCTTCAGAATATTGTTGCGCTTTCGTACATCAAAACGGGGGAATCAGAGCCACAGACGTGGTTGGGCAAGAAGTTCATGCAAAAGCATTCGTTTTCGAATGCTACTTAAGCTAAGCCATCTCATTACACTCGCCCCGAATTCCCCGCGGCCTTATCTCACTAATGTATTTATCCTGAGTGAAGTCGCAGGTGCTCGCAGCAATTAAGTGTCTCTAGCTTTGTCTTACGACGCACGGAAAAGTCGTATGACTTTCTCACCTCCTAGAGTTTTAGCTTACGTAGATCGCACCTGTTTCACGAGCAAATTGCATCGAAAATAGTGATCCCTTCCATACTGATTTCCGCGCTATCGCAATTAAAGATTACTCGAGCGATGCAATTAATGCTTCATAAGATTCAAATCCTGTAACCGGCGTAAGGTTGTCTTGCCAGAGCTTTTGCAACACCTCTATCGTATTTTTACTCAGGTCGTTGACACCAACCCTACCTTCCCGAACCTTAGCGCTGTCACTCCCCGGTGGTAGCAATGTTTTTTCAGAACGCTCACGAAGCATCGCATCGTCAAATCGACTCTTATATTTCAGCATAAAAGGCAGCGAGGCATGTTTGAGGGTCAGCAGGCGAAGATCATCGTCGAGTTCAATATTACAGAAAGAGGCAACCCTTTTAATTGTGCCTTCAAGATCTTGTTTCATATGCTCGTAGACGAGGTAAAGCACATTTTCATCATTTCGATGCTGCCACCAACTACTAAAGTGCTTGTGGTAAGCAGCATCTCTGGTGGTCACTCGAACAAAATCATCCGCTGATATGCTACCGGGTTTGAAATACCAACCTTCCATGAACTTAAATGAAGAAAATGCTGCATCAACAGGATGCCGAATCACATTGATATATTTCGCGCCCTTCGGCATCACATCATAATCAAGATGACTCTTGAAACCTCGAGGTTCGATACACTGATCTGCATTGATATCGATATTCAACATCTCTGCGGTTTCGATCCATGGAACAACACGTGAAATGTCATCAAAATCCATATCACCTCGGGTTCGCAGCGTATGAAAGATCTGTTGCGTCCAAGTCGTTCCACTCTTACCAAATGGCGTTATGACGATATCAGAGGCGCGCGGATTATATGCAGCAATACTTCTTTCCCGTTGCCCCGGCACCTTCTCTCGTAAAAATAGCTCTCCAAGCTCTTCTAAAGATTCAGCACGTTTTCGCGGTTGTTCCACCATTTGAAAATTTCACCCGTTAAAAAAATGATATTGTAACAAATCGTCGTCCAGGCGAAGTGCTGAATTCATTCCGAGCTGCGAATCACCTACTTATGGTGATGATTTTGCTAGCGTGTTTCTGGGTCTGATTATCATCGATACTCGAGCGCCCAGCGATTTTCCTCATCGGAAGATCGCTCAAATTTTCGCATCGCGGCCAGATGTAGCCAATCCATTAGCTACATGTGCCGCAAAACCTACACCGGACTCTGCATAGATATTGAAAACAGTTGCGACACCAATATGCTCAAGCGCCTCAACCTCATCAGAGTATCTAGCGATTGCGGCCACTTCACCTCTAAAGGATGCTTCGCTTAATCGTTCGAGCACCTCAAGAGTCGTATTCAATTTGGGCAAGGTCAGCATCACAAGTTCTAGCGTATGAGAAACTTCAACACGATCCCAAAAATCACTATCGCTAGGATCACCTCTCAATACAGTTCGACCCTTTGTACGTTGATTCTTCGCCGTTACGGGGTCGATATCTATCCCAATCACATTTTCACCAAAGCGCTGGCGCATCGCATCATATGCGCCTGAACCCACGCCTCCCATACCGACAATAACTATCGTCGCACCACCAAGATCAAGTAACTCGTCATCTGGAATTAACTCGTCTTTCTGAAATCGTTTCCATATTGCGATGTGCTTAATATAAAGTCTACGGGACACAGCGTTAACGCCAGCAGCGATGACAAAAGATAGCGATAAGGCAATCGCCACTACGATTAACCAATCGTTTTGCAGCCATCCATTGGTCACACCAATAGCAACTACGATCAGGCCAAATTCGCTGTAGTTTGTCAGATTTGCCGTCGTTAGCAGCGAGGTTCGAGCTCTCAACCTATAGTGCGTGAGCAAGCCATAGAACAGTGCGGATTTTACGAATATCAGCGGCGTAACCATGACAGCAATCCAGAATGTTTCCGATGAAAGCTCACTCGACATACCGATAGAAAGAAAGAATCCAAGCAAAAAGAGATCCTTGAAGCTCAACATCGCCTTTGCCATTTCTTCCGACTTGCTGTAACTGGCGATTAATACACCAAGTGTCAAGGCACCCAAATCGCCCTTCAAACCAACAGATTCAAATATTTCGGCGCCTCCGAGTGCCAGCAATAGCCCGAATAGAACCAATAGCTCCCCATGGCCGATACGTAAGAGAAACTGATGTAGTATCGGCCGCAGAGGAATCAGTAACAGCAGGCTAAGTGACCAATAGGAAGGTACTTTTCCCGATGAAATGACCAAAAACGCCACGGCTGCAACATCTTGCATGAGCAGAATGCCTACGGATATGCGTCCATGAAGGGAGGTCACCTCTCCTCGTTCTTCCAACACTTTGACAACAAACACAGTGCTTGAAAAGCTCAATGCAAATCCAAGCAGGAGAGCACTTTGAATATTGAGATCCGAAAATAGCACAACACCGGCGAGCGACAGACCGTAAATTGCTAATCCAAACACGCCGACAACAACAGTCATGTGAATCCCTGTCACTGCCCAAACCTGGGGTCTTAAAAGAGTTTGCAGGTTAAGTTTTAAGCCAACAGTAAAAAGAAGCAAAGTGATACCAAGATCGGCAAGCTTCTGCAGAAGGATGTCATTATCAAAGCCCTGAAACTTCAGGACAAAACCGGCGGCAAGAAAACCCACGAGAGGAGGAAGACCAATAAGTTTGGCGAAGAAACCTAACGCGAAAGCCAACGATATCCATGTGACATCGCCGAGACCAATAGCTACCGATTCGAATTCCATCATTAAGAAACAGCGAGTGATTAAAAGGTTTTGCGTTCCACAGTCCCGTCGCTGTGGGTCGCTGTAATACGGAAACCCGTTGTAGTCACGTTATCTACAATGTATGTCACCTCAGCTAGGTCCGTTCGAGGTGCCCATCCTATAAGTTCGGTTAATCCTCCTGAGGCACTTGGATTGTTATGATCGTAGGTGCCAGCAATATAGGCCCCGCGGTCCAACCTTCGCTCTTCCTGAAATAAACGGATACTCTCCATGTTTTCAATAAGCACAGCCCGCTTGGAAGTATCGATGTTATTCTGATATACCGGCAAGGCGACCATCCCAATGATGCCTAAAATCGCCACCGCGATCATGATTTCGATGAGTGAGAAGCCCTTATGCCGCCTTCTGATGATGTCGTTTATCATGTTCAACCTCGCCACAGCATCTTCAAACCAGTCTTGTACTTGGATAATCTCATGTTAAATTGTTTATTTCATTGATGAAGCTCACGAATCAGTCAACACACCAGCAACAGACTGACACCAAATGAAAAGTTTGTTGCAAGAACGCTGGTCAACAAGAAAACTGGCGGACATAAACCCCCGAGGTTCTCAATTTAAGCATCCTTTAAAACGCGTGTTAATCGGCTCATTTTATTCCTCCTCCGCTGCGGTGATTGTGGTCGCTGTCGCTTGTAAGTCCTGATACGCCGGAAGTGAAATTGTTACGCTAGCAGCCGAGGTAGACACAACACCAACAACCCCATTTGTATCGTCAGCAGCATCAGCATAAGCGCTAACGCCTCCCGCGGGTGCAAGGTTCCCACCAGGGTTAAAGATTTCAATCCAGTCAGCTGCTGTTTCAGGCACTGTAGAAGTCAAACCAAGTGCAGATTGGGTATGACCTTTGACGTAGGTAGTACGAGCCAGACGCACTGCTTCTTGATAGTGAGAGTTCACCTTGGTCATGTTAGCTGTCTTGATGTAATCCTCGTATGCCGGCAAAGCAACCGCCGCGAGAATACCGATGATTGCAACAACAATCATCAACTCGATCAGGGTAAAACCCTTTTGTATGTTTTTGTTCACTGGAATAACTCCTTAATTAAACTGAATAGACTGTCAAATTATCGAAAAAGCTTGCTGTGCAGTCCCAAATACACATTGATACACATTCAGCAACTAACGTGCCAACATAAACTAAAGCATTTTGAGGGCTTACAAACGGCTTACAATGCTGTTGTGACGCAAGGGGGCAATGAACATACAATAGCTCTAGTCATAAAGTGACAAATTTGGTCACTTTATTTTCAAACGCCGCTCTGAACACTGCGCATAGAGAGCGATGTCAAAGCCTCTTTAACCCCTGAGAAGCACCTTTCGTCAGGATTCTGAGGATAAATATAAAGGCTTCAAACGATGTCACTCGGCTACAAATCATACAGCGTTTTATCGACACCCTCGCAATCGAAATGTACATCTTCGAACGCAGACTTCCCTTGGATGGCATCGTAATGGCTGCCAACCCTGCGCAACTAAGCGGGCTCGCTAGACGACTAGTAGATGATGACCTGCTCGAAAACACTGCGGCTAGAGAAGCCTCTGTTGAAGCTTCAAAAACACGGGTTCCTTTTGTTACTCACCTCGTTCAAAAAAAGCTAGTCAGTCCCAGAGATATCGCCAATGCCGCCTCTGAAGAATTTGGCACACCTCTACTGGATATCACTGCACTGGACCCTGAAGTTATTCCTAAAAATTTAGTCGACGAAAAGCTAATCCGAGCAAATCATGCGATACCAATTTTCCACAGAGGTAATAGACTGTTCGTTGCGGTTTCAGATCCCACCAATCGCCAAGCTCTAGACGAAATTAAATTTCAAACAGGAATATCAACCGAAGAAGTCTTAGTTGAAGAAAACAAGCTTACTGCTTTTATCGATACTTACCTTGAGTCTCTGGAAAGTGGAGGATTAGGAGATCTAGGTAATGACGATGTTGATTTGGACCTCGAAGCCGTAGAGGAGGCCGGTAGCGCAGAAGAAGAGGATGCTGGTACAACAACCGACGACACCCCGGTGGTTCGCTTCATTAACAAGATGCTAATGAATGCTATCAAAGGTAATTCATCTGACTTGCACTTTGAACCATTCGAAAAATCTTACCGGGTTAGATTTAGAACTGACGGCGTTCTGCATGAGGTCGCACGGCCACCAGTAAATCTCGCACCTAGAATATCCGCTCGCCTTAAAGTGATGTCTCAGATGGACATCTCGGAACGCCGAGTGCCGCAAGATGGTCGAATAAAACTTAAAATTTCAAAATCAAAGTCTATTGATTTTCGGGTGAATACACTCCCGGTGCTATTCGGCGAAAAATTATGTTTGCGAATGTTGGACCCAAGTAGCGCAAAAATGGGTATCGATGCACTAGGTTACGAAGAGGAACAGAAAGCATTGTATCTCGAGGCTCTGAACAAACCGCAAGGTATGTTCTTGGTGACTGGCCCGACCGGTAGCGGCAAGACCGTCTCCCTGTATACCGGACTCAATATCCTTAATACACCAGAATTGAACATTTCAACAGCAGAGGATCCCGTTGAAATTAACCTCGAAGGCATTAATCAATGCCCTGTAAATCACAAGGTTGGTCTCGATTTTGGTGAAGCATTGCGCTCATTCCTGCGACAGGACCCAGACGTCGTCATGGTTGGTGAAATTCGAGACCTTGAAACCGCAAACATATCAATCAAAGCGGCACAGACAGGTCACATGGTGATGTCGACCTTACACACCAATAGTGCTCCTGAAACAATCACTCGGTTGAGAAATATGGGTGTGCCAGCATTTAACCTCGCCACATCAATCAATATCATCGTCGCCCAGCGACTCGCCCGACGACTTTGTGATTGCAAAGTGAGACTCGACATTCCAAAAGCAGCATTACTCGAAAAAGGTTTCACAGAGGAGGAAGTAGATTCCGGCCTCGAGATATATGGTCCTGGCGAGTGCGATCGATGTTCTAACGGTTATAAAGGCCGTGTTGGCATCTACGAAGTGGTCAAAATCACACCTGAAATATCCAGAATCATCATGGAGGACGGCAACTCAATTGAAATCGCTGACGCATGCACAAAAGAGGGCTTCAAAAATGTTTTCGAGTCAGCCCTGGTGAAAGTTAAAAATGGGCTAACAAGCCTAGAGGAAGTTGATCGAGTCACCTCTGGTCACTAATTTCAAGTCCTGGATCAGGACACGCTTAATTTGCCGCTCTCGGAGAGTTGGCAACAGAACTTTAGCTAAACTGATACCTGCCTTTGGGTGTCAGCGCACCATCAATTAGCCCCTGCTAGGCAGGGGTTAAAAAGAGGATTAAATATGGCAGTAGCCAGTACAGTGTTTGCTTGGGAAGGAACTGACAGGTCAGGCAAAAAAACCAAGGGCGAGATAACCAGCAGCAATGCGAATATCGCAAAAACAGAACTGCGTAAACAAGGTATTAATCCGACTAAGGTCAGCAAAAAAAGCGGTGGCCTAAGTGCCTTGTTTAATGCAGGCCAGAAAATCGGCCCTGCGGATACCACGCTGTTCACTCGACAACTCGCCACCATGATGAAGGCAGGTGTTCCCTTGGTTCAGTCATTTGAAATTGTCGCCGATGGCATTGATAACCCGGCGATGAAAGATCTCATCATCAGGATTAGCGATGATGTGTCTGCTGGCAATTCTTTCGCTCACGCCATACGGGCTAACCCTGAGCACTTTAATGATCTTTACAGCAATTTGATCGATGCGGGCGAGCAATCTGGAGCTCTGGAAACGATGCTCGAGCGCCTTGCCACCTACATGGAGAAGTCCGAAGCCCTAAAAGCAAAAATCAGAAGCGCCCTTAGCTATCCAATTTCAGTTTTAGTCGTTGCGGCAGTTGTATCCGCTATTTTACTTATAAAGGTTGTTCCTCAATTTGAGGAAATTTTTGCAGGTTTCGGTGCTGATTTGCCAGAATTCACCCAGATGGTGGTTAACATGTCTCGCTGGATGCAAGATTGGTGGTTGGCTGTCGCAGCAGCTGTCGCTGCCATTGTATTTCTTCGGAAAGAAACCCTTAAACGTTCAAAAGCAGCACGAGACGCGCAAGAGCGCTTCATGCTTAAGATACCAATCATCGGCGACATACTTGATAAATCATGCGTTGCCAGATTCGCCCGAACCCTCTCAACAACATTTGCCGCCGGTGTACCGTTGGTTGACGCACTCGAGTCAGTGTCTGGCGCGGCCGGCAATGTTGTTTATTACAACGCAATCAAAAAGGTCAAGGATGACGTTTCCAGCGGGATTCAGCTCAATTACTCCATGAAGCAGACCGAGGTGTTTCCCAACATGGTTATTCAGATGGTTTCTATCGGGGAGGAATCAGGTGCTCTTGACGGCATGCTCGACAAAGCAGCAACTTACTATGAAGACATGGTCGACAACGCCGTCGACGGGCTTACGAGCTTAATGGAACCGATAATCATGTCATTCCTTGGAGTCGTTATAGGAGGTCTGATTATCGCGATGTATCTACCGATCTTCTCGATGGGTGATGCAATTGGCGGCCACTAGCGGAGCACTTTTGGTGGCAGACTTTTGTTAACTTATCTCTATTTGTTTTAATATAGCCTGTCTCCACGATAGACAGCTCAGATGATAGATAATCTCTCGACACAACTGGTGCTATTCCACGCGCAATTTCCCGTTTTGAGCGTCCTCATCGGTTGTATTTTTGGAATGCTAATAGGTAGCTTCCTAAATGTTGTCGTACATCGCCTACCAGTTATGTTGGAACAAGACTGGCGTCAGCAGGCACATGAATTGCTGGCATCTGAAACAACCGGTAGCGACTCAACTGAACCCTATAATCTCGTATTTCCCAACTCACAATGCACCTATTGCCAGCACAGTATCAAGCCTTGGGAAAACATTCCCGTCCTTAGCTACCTTTTTCTTGGCGGGAAGTGTGCCTCATGCAAAGCAGGTATTTCACTAAGATATCCAGTTGTAGAAATATTATCCGGCGTACTAACCGCTATTGTGATTTACAACTTCGGCCTAACCTCGACAAGCCTGGCATGCTGTATCTTGACTTGGTCGCTGGTCTGCCTTTCATTGATAGACTATGATACTCAATACTTACCTGACAATATTACCATGCCGCTGTTGTGGCTAGGATTAATCGTAAATGCTTTTGATATTGTTGCTCGTTTCGAATACGCTTTCTGGGGAGCAATTGCAGGCTATCTCAGCCTTTGGTCGGTAAACACCTTATTCAGGCTTGTTCGCGGCTACGACGGCATGGGATACGGCGATTTTAAACTACTCGCGGTACTCGGTGCTTGGATGGGCTGGCAGGCATTACCTTTAATCATCATCGTTTCATCTCTCGCAGGTGCGCTGGTTGGAGGGTCACTGATCGCGTTTGGTAGAGACAAATCGAAACCGATTCCCTTTGGTCCTTACCTTGCCATCGCAGGTTGGATATCGTTGATCTGGGGTGCTGAAATCACCATGTTTTACCTAAAATTTGCTGCGATGTAACCATTGAGCAACAACATTTAAGATATAGATTATATGACTTCATCTAAAACCAAACTAGTCATTGGCCTCACTGGCGGAATCGGCAGTGGCAAAACTTCAGTGTCAAATCACTTCGCAAAATTAGGTATCACTATAGCCGACGCCGACATTGCAAGTCGAACTGTGATGGAACCAGAGACCGAGGCATACAAGAAGATTATAGATTACTTTGGCGTAGGAATAGCCAATGAAGACAAAACGCTCAACAGGGCGCGCCTGCGCGAACTTGTTTTTAGCAACAGTGAAAAATTGAGGTGGCTTGAGTCAGTTACAGTCCCCGCCATCATGAATCAGTTAATCTTAGAGTTGGAACAATCGATATCACCTTACTCTATCCTGTGTTTGTCTAGCGGAGGTGGACAGCATCCGTTGATTCATCGCAACCTAGTGATAGACGTCATGCCCGAGACCCAGTTGGATAGAGCTGTACAGCGGGACAACAATTCAGAGGAACAGATAAAATCAATAATGGCAAAGCAGCCAACTCGACAAGATAGATTGGACTACGCCGACGACGTCATCAATAACGATGGTGATATTTCGCTTCTGGCCGAGGAGGTATCACGTCTACACCACCTTTACCAAGAGCTGAGTAGCAAAACAAGTCAATCAGATATTGCTGCGGAGTATTCGTGATGAAAAAACTCACTGTAGACTGTCCTCTGTGCAAGACAAAGGTTCCCTGGAATAACTCACACCAGTTTCGACCATTTTGTTCCGAGCGCTGCAAACTCACTGATCTGGGAGAATGGGCCGAGGGTCGAAGAAGCATCCCCTCTGATGCAGAGCATGATGAGACAACCGCAAGAGACCTTGACAGGGACTAACTGAATTTTTATACAACTTAGGCTCAATCGAAATCGATTCAAAGACACCGTAAGACACCCCTTTTCATTACACCCAGCCGCTTCCTTTCCTTAGCTGGTTATCCCAGTGCAAAAAAACCACGCTCAACCCAATTTAGATATTGTTAGAGAACTTTATCTGCGTGATAAAACGCCCCAATTAGATCGGACCGATGACTGAATATCGGAAAAGGTGACCTTAAAACCCTCATTGCAGAGACCGAATAGTTTTATCAGGCAAAAAAATTACAACAAATTGATTCAGCGATGATTAGTCTACAGGACTCACTACAAGACATCGCAAGCGAAACATTCTGACAAACCGCCAAAGGGGACAATGTTCTCTCTTAATGTAAGCGCTGCCAGACGGACATCGACAGGAAATTAACGCTGAACATGAGATAGCGATTAAAAAGACCGGTGCTGCTTCAAAGTGTATAAACCCTATTGAGCGCCCTTAAGTTCGATATTCTGCATTGATTCGAACATACTCGTGGGACAAATCACTCGTCCAGACAGTTTCACGAATATTCCCGGCATTTAGTTCAACTCTAATAAGAATCTCTTCTTCTGCCATCACATCGCTGCCGGCTTTTTCGGTATAATTCAGTGCTTTTTGCCCTTTCGACATCAGCTGGACATCCCCCAAAAATATATCAAGCATATTTACGTCTATGTCAACGGGAGCTTTGCCTATTGCCATTACCAGACGACCCCAGTTTGCATCGCTCGCAAAAAGTGCAGTCTTCATCAATGGAGAGTTCGCGATGGCATAGGCGATATTCAAACAATCAGAACGGGATTCGCCGGTGCCTATTTCCACCGCAACAAATTTCGTAGCCCCTTCTCCATCCCTGATGATCCCCTGAGCCAATTCTAGACAAACTTCATCAAGCATTTCTGTGAACTGGTCTCGGGCCTGCTTGTCAATATCTATATCAACGGTAGACACACCGGTTGCGCTCAACATACAAGAGTCGTTAGTTGAGGTGTCACTGTCAACTGTAATACGGTTAAATGACTTATCGCCTGCCGAAGCAAGACATGCTTTGAGGGTAGCCTCTGTCGCTGTCACATCACTTGCTATGTAACTCAACATCGTCGCCATATTAGGCTGAATCATCCCCGAGCCTTTGGCAATCCCCGTGACTGTAATAATCTCACCATTAATTGTTCTCTGACGAGTTGCTATTTTTGGCTGAGTGTCGGTCGTCATAATGCCATATGCGGCTTCCAGCCAGTTCTCTTCTGCTAATCCACTGATCAACTCATCTAGCGCATTCGTGATTTTCGCAACAGGCAACCTTTCACCAATGACGCCGGTGGAAAAAGGTATCACCGCCTCCGGACGAACACCTGACATCTGGGAAACAGCTTTGCAACAAGTCAGAGCATCAACAATACCTACTTCGCCTACCCCCGCATTAGCATTGCCGCTATTAACTAAAAAACGCGTTGGGTTAGTCATGCCTAGGTGTCTTTTCCCTACCGCAACCGGTGCAGCAGCAAATAAATTTTTCGTGAAAATACCTACGGTTATGGTCGCATCGGCAAACTCAAAGAGGACCAAGTCAGCAACATCTTGATTTTCTGCACCGCCTTTTATCCCACAGCCACAAGCCGACAGCCTTACGCCCGGTACTACATTGAACTCGCGTGAAAAGCTACCTACTGCCACTACTATGCTCCCAAAATGATGTCTGCCAGAGTGATCTTTACGCTCAGCTTACTATGACAATTGTCCGTGACAGGACTTATATTTTTTACCTGAGCCACATGGACAGGGTTCGTTACGACCAACTTTCTTTTCCTGTCGAATGAAGGGAGTCTGAGGAGTGCCACCCTGTTGCGAACCTGCACCCTGTGCAGACTCAGGTGAGTCCATCGCTCCGGCATCGCTCTTCTGGAAGTTCATTGAAGTTTTAGCTTCTGCTTCTCTGCGCTTACGTTCGATCGCTTCGATATCGTCGGAAGGCTGAAACTGAACTCTTGCGAGAAAGCGTATAACCTCAAATTTTACATTGTGAAGCAGCTCTTCAAATAATTCGAATGATTCACGCTTATATTCCTGTTTCGGCTGTTTCTGGGCATATGCACGAAGATTAATACCCTGCCGCAAATAATCCATTGCAGCGAGGTGTTCTTTCCATTGTGTGTCGAGTATTTGGAGCATAATCTGCTTTTCAAATAGTCGAATATCATCACCGATTTGTTCTTCTTTCTTTCTGTAATCTTCTTTGATTTCGTAAACGATACGATCACGCATTGATTCCTCATGCATGTCGTCATCTTCCTTCAACCACTTGGCAATAGGCAGTTTGATGTTAAATTCTGTACTTAGAGACGCTTCAAGACCGGGAATATCCCACTGCTCCTCTAGACTTTGGGGTGGCACATAGCCGCTAATCACTTCAGAAATAACATCGTCCCAAAGCGCATTGATGGTTTCGGAGACATCATTTGTTGCCATCAATTCATTACGTTGTCCGTAAATCATCTGGCGCTGGTCATTTGCTACGTCATCATATTCAAGCAGTTGTTTTCGAATATCGAAGTTACGCGTTTCAACTTTTCTCTGCGCCTTCTCAATGGCGTTATTTACCATACGATGCTCTATGGCTTCGCCCTTCTCCATACCTAAGGATTTCATCAACCCTTTCACCTTATCTGAGGCAAAAATCCGAAGAAGATTATCATCCAAAGATAAGTAAAAACGAGATACACCCGGGTCACCCTGTCGACCGGCTCGCCCTCTAAGCTGATTATCAATCCTTCGGCTTTCGTGACGTTCGGTTCCAAGAACATGCAGTCCGCCCGCAGCCAATACAGCCTCATGATTCGCTTGCCATTCGGACTTAAGCGCTTCGATTCTTACTTCGGAAGGCTCTTTTAGTTTGGCTGCCTCAATTTCCCAGTTGCCGCCTAAAATGATGTCTGTACCCCGACCAGCCATATTGGTGGCGATAGTCACCGTACCTGGCCTTCCCGCCTGGGCGATAATTTCAGCTTCTTTCTCGTGAAACTTCGCGTTCAACACATTATGTTTGATTTTCTTTTTCTTCAATAGCGCAGACAAATCTTCAGAAGACTCCACTGATGCGGTACCAACCAGGACAGGTGCCCCGTTACCAGTGAATTCCTGAATCTCATCAACAATGGCGTCGTACTTTTCGGCCAGCGTCAAGAACATCAGATCATTCTTATCGTCCCGTATCATTGCAATGTTAGTGGGGATTACGACAACATCCAAACCATAAATCTGCTTAAATTCGAAGGCTTCTGTATCAGCCGTGCCAGTCATACCAGCAAGCTTGTTGTATAAACGGAAATAATTTTGGAAAGTCGTAGAGGCTAGCGTTTGACTTTCATTTGTAATCGCCACATTTTCTTTTGCTTCGATAGCCTGATGAATACCACCAGACCATCGCCTGCCGGGCATAGTTCGCCCAGTATGCTCGTCAACAATAACAATTTCGTTGTCCTGAACAATGTACTCAACATCTTTTTGAAACAAGCAGTGTGCTTTCAGAGCGGAATGAATATGGTGCAATAGGGTAAGATTTGTGGTCCCGTAAAGCGAATCGCCTTCTTTTAATAGCCCATGTTTTACCAGTAGACTCTCTACCAGCAAATGCCCCTCTTCTGTCAGCTCAACATCACGCTGTTTTTCATCAACGAAGTAGTCTCCTGGCGGCTCAATTTCGTTCTCGATGTCCTCTGCGGTCTTTTCCTGACGTTTAAGCCGGGGGGCGATTTGATTTATCGCCCGATACAATTCCGAGGAGTTTTCAACACCGCCTGATATGATTAAAGGCGTTCTCGCCTCATCAATCAGTATTGAGTCAACCTCATCAACGATGGCAAAATTCAGCGGACGTTGTGTCCTTTCGGTTGCATTGAACGCCATATTGTCGCGCAAATAATCGAAACCGAACTCATTATTCGTGCCATAGGTTACATCGCATTGATAAGCTGCGTGCTTTTCATCACCTGACTGGCCGGCGTAGACAACACCCACAGTCATACCCAACTGACTGAATACCGCGCCCATCCACTCGGCACCCCATTTTGCAAGATAATCATTAACGGTGACTAGGTGAACGCCATTGCCAGATATCGCATTGAGATAGAGCGGGAGTGTCGCGACGAGGGTTTTGCCCTCACCCGTTCGCATTTCGGCTATTTTACCTTCGTGCAGCACTATGCCACCTATCATTTGAACGTCAAATATGCGCAGCCCAAGCGCACGTCTACCAGCCTCTCTTACCGTCGCGAAAGCCTCCGGCAAAATAACGTCCATGGTGTCTCCAGCATCCATCCTTTGCTGAAATTCAGCACGCTTGTCTTTAAGCTGCTGATCGCTCAACGACTCGAGATTCTCCTCATAGCTGTTAATTTTCTTAACAACTTTCTCCATCCGTTTAAGTTCGCGATCATTCTTGCTTCAGAACATTTTACTTAATAATTTAAGGGCCATTTCAGCTATCTCTTTTGCTTCCCGTTGGAAGCCCTGTATCTAGTAGAAGTAAATGTATTCTATATTCTGCCGACGCAAAGAGGTGTATCGACCATACAGGGAAATCTTTCCCTGATCAGGTATGGAATACAGTGGGTTCGGAGTCTCCCGAAAAGAAGGTCTCCCATTTACAATGAGGGTCAGCGGCTAGCGCGTTGAACATAGGAAGATGGATCAACTACCCGGCCATTTTTATAGACCTCGTAGTGTACGTGTGGACCGGTCGAACGACCGCTACTGCCCATTTTGCCGACGACCTGCCCTTTTTTTACAATGTCACCAACTTTAACGATTAACTTGTCATGGTGACCATAGCGGGTAGAGAAACCTCCGCCATGATTTATTTCAACCATCTTGCCATACCCACTACGCGCAGCTGCATAAACAACGACACCAGCGGCGACCGCGACAACGTCTGCTCCAAGTTTACCCGCAAAATCAACACCGTTGTGGAAGGCCCTTTTACCGGTTATCGGATCAACTCTCATACCAAATCTGGACGACATCCAGCCTTTTTTAACAGGTCTACCAGCGATGAATACTTCATTCTGGATTTTTCGATTGACAAAAAGAGTTTCGAGTACGCTTAGCTGTTGCTCACGGCTTTCAATATCATCGGCAAGACGACTCAGCTCTCTCAGATAGTTTGGTGCCCCGCGAGCAGAAGAAGTATCTTTAACCTCTGGCCCGCCCATGGGTGGTGGACTTGAAAAGTCAAATTCTCCTTCTTCAATGCCAGCAACATCCGTAAGTCGCTCACCTAACGCATCCAGCCTGACTATTCGAGCTTGTAACTGGGCAAGACGAAGTGCAGAAGCTTCTAAGTTGTCCTCCGCATCGCGTTTTGCATTTTCTATTTGCTGCTCTTGGTCTTTTAAAACCAATCGCCATTTACCCACCATCTCATTTGTAAGGGCAGCCTCACCCATACCATGACGATAGGATAGGTAACCAGCAGCGGTCGGGAACCCGATCAGACTCAAAAACGTCAGACCCAGCAAAAAACCATTGGCCGTAAATGACCTAGCTTTGCCCGAGTGGTTATCAACTATGATGAACTTCATAAAATTCGGTTACTATGTCCAATCAAATCTATCAAAATATCTATAAACCTACTCTTCTTCTCGTGAAGGCTTAGTCCCAAGATGGCCAGCAAACAAAAATACTTCAAAGATCCTTCCGAAATGTTCAGCAGGCCAAGATCCCGTTTGAATAAGATCTTCTCTAAATCTAAAGACCTTGTACAGCTTCAGAACGCCTTGAGGCAAACCTTCCCTGGAGAAGTTTACGTTGCTTCGCTCTCCGAGGGAATACTCCACCTCATCACACCATCAGCCTCACTTGCCACCCGGCTGAAATATCGCCAAAAAGCTGTAAAGGCTGCACTGGAGCAAATGCCTCTGCCTGGCGCCGGATCGCATAATCGCAGAGACGTGCTTCGTATCACTCAAATCAAGGTGACAGTCTCGCCTAATTACACGCCTCCCCATGCCCCAAAAAAATCCGCTATCGCGCCCTCTCCCGAGACCGCTCGCCTGATCGCCGAAACCGCTCAATATATAGAAGATGAACCTCTCCGCAAAGCGCTAATTAGGCTTTCCAGACGCGGTGAGACATAAAACTTAATAGACGCTTGATCTTGGTCGTTATTCTGACGACTTTTGATTTCTATTCTGCTAGCACAGGCGTGGAGTAGGACATAGGCAGTTTTTCAGGTTTATCAAAGGTCACGATATCCCAAGCATCTTCCTGCTCCAGTAAAGCTTTACGCAATGCGTGATTGCTGGTGTGACCTGATTTATGGCCGGTGAACTCACCGATGATACTGTGGCCCAAGACATACAGGTCCCCGATCGCATCGAGGATCTTGTGTCTGACAAATTCATCTTCGTGACGAAGACCGTCGTCATTGAGCACTCTGAATTCGTCTACAACCACTGCGTTGTCCATACTCCCACCCTGAACCAAGTTGAGCTCACGCAGATGCTCAAAATCTTGCATCAAACCAAATGTTCGGGCGCGACTGACTTCTTTGACGAAGGAAGTGGTTGAAAAATTGATGCTAGCCCGCTGCTCCTTGATCACAGGATTGTCGTAAACAATGGTGTGGTTCACCTTAAATCCATCAAAAGGTTCAATCTTTGCCGACCATGCGCCCGCTTTCGGGTCGCAAACTTCAATCTTCTTTTTGATTCTTAAAAACTTTTTATGCGCAGACTGATTTTCGATGCCTGCAGACTGGATGAGGAACACAAAAGTAGCAGCACTGCCGTCCATAATCGGCATTTCCGGCCCACTGACCTCGACATAAGCATTATCGATACCTAATCCACTAAAGGCCGCCATTAAATGCTCAATCGTCGAAATACCATGATCATCTTTTGTAATCGTTGTCGCCAGAGTCGTATCACCTACATAATCTGTTAACGCCGGTATTTCGACCGCTTCATCAAGATCAATCCTGATAAAAACGACCCCTGTATCAACCGGCGCAGGTCGGAGGGTTAAATATACTTTCTCACCTGTATGTAGACCAATTCCGGTTGCCCGGATGACATTTCTCAACGTTCTTTGATAGATCATTATTATTGTTGTTGTCCTGCTGCAGGTTCCGGAAAAAACGGCGCGAATATTACCAAAAAGCCTATCTTTACTCCAGACAAATACGTCTGGAGCGAGTACTGGTACAGATCATGTGATGTCTGTTTACGCTAAACGGGCAAAAGACACCAACGGCCTACAAATTACGACCCCAAATTCTCCGATTAGTTTCAACAACAAATCATTTTTTACCTAACTAGGTTAAATTGCTCCGTCTAGTCAGCCTGACTCCGCAGGAATGCAGGGATATCCAGATAATCCAGATCCTTTTCTGAATCGAGTGCTTGCTCGGCTCGACCTTCTATCGCTGCTTTTCGCAATGCCGTTGGTTTATCGAAATCGCTGTAGTCGACGGCGCCATCTCCGGCAACTTTCTTCTTGGTGTTATCAACAATTGTCCGTGGAACCTCTAATTCAGGTCTACCTAAACCCGTTGCTACCACTGTTACCCGCAATTCATCACCCATTTCAGGATCAATAACAGTACCCACAACGACCGTTGCGTTTTCGGAGGCAAATTCTTCAACCGTTGATCCAACCTCGGCGAACTCACCAAGTGAAATATCAATACCAGCGGCAATATTTACCAAAATACCTCTGGCGCCATTGAAGTCCACATCATCAAGCAACGGACTATGAATAGCTGCCTCTGCCGCATCTCGCGCCCGGCAATCACCGCTCGCCTTACCGCTACCCATCATTGCCATACCCATCTCTGACATAACGGTTCTTACATCAGCAAAGTCAACATTAATCATGCCCGGTCTGATAATTAGATCAGCAATACCCTGGACCGCGCCTAAAAGAACATCATCGACATTTCCGAAAGCCTGCAGCAACGGCGCATCGGACCCCATAATTGAGAGCAGTTTCTCATTGGGAATCGTAATAAGTGAGTCAACATGGCGTGACAGTTCAGCTATGCCTGCTTCAGCCAACGCCATTCTCTTCTTGCCTTCGAACACGAAAGGCTTAGTCACAACAGCAACTGTCAGAATATTCATGCCTCTGGCAATTTCCGCGACTATTGGCGCGGCACCAGTGCCCGTTCCACCGCCCATACCAGCAGTAATGAACACCATGTCGGCGCCATTGAGCGCTTCGGCTATCCTGTCCTTGTCTTCGAGTGCAGCTTCCTTACCCATATCAGGGTTCGCGCCAGCGCCAAGCCCTTTGGTGATACTCTCACCAAGTTGCAATCTTGTTTGAGCTGACAGGTTATGAAGCGCCTGTGCGTCGGTATTAGCACAGATGAAATCGACACCCGTAACATTCTGCCGCACCATGTGCTCAACAGCGTTACCGCCGCCACCTCCCACTCCGACCACTTTGATAACCGCACTTTGTGGCTCGCTATCTACAAGTTTAAACATTATCAACCCTCCCAGGTTTTACTTCATTATCTACAAGCACTAGAGCTTTTGTTCTACATCAAAATCAACGCGCATCAATATGGATTTCAGCACCAAACTTTTTCTTGTTGTTACTAGTAATTCTTCATAAACCATTTTTTTACCTTGTCAGTGAATTTGGTCGCACTTTCTTCCTGCGGCCTGGAAATCGATTCAGTTTGGGTTTCGCTGCCATAAAGCAGCAAACCAACCGCCGTCGAATAGATAGGGTTCCTGACAATATCAATTAGCCCGGTGATACCTTGCGGTTTACCGATGCTCACAGGCATATGAAAAATTTCTTCTGCTAACTCAACAACGCCTTCCATTTTTGAAGTACCACCCGTCAATACAATACCGGCAGCAACAAGATCCTCAAATCCGCTTCGCCTTAACTCAGCCTGAACTAACGTAAAGAGCTCGTCATATCGTGGCTCCACCACCTCAGCAAGCGTCTGCCTAGACAGGTCTCTATCGTTTCGTTCGCCTACACTAGGCACTTTTATGGTTTCGTTCTCTCCTGCGAGAGATGCAAGCGCGCACGCGTATTTGATCTTTATTTCTTCGGCGTTTGGCGTGGGCGTTCTCAGCGCCATCGCTATATCGTTAGTAACTTGATCACCCGCAATGGGTATGACGGCTGTATGCTTGATTGCGCCATCCGTAAAAATCGCAATATCTGTCGTACCACCACCGATATCGACTAAGCATACTCCAAGATCTTTTTCATCCTCAGTGAGAACCGCATATCCTGATGCCACCTGCTCAAGGACAATATCCTCGACTTCCAAACCACATCTGCGAATACACTTCTCAATATTTTGCGCTGCATTTACCGCACAGGTCACAAGATGAACCTTTGCTTCCAGACGAACGCCGGACATGCCAAGCGGCTCTTTTACGCCTTCTTGTGAATCGATGACAAATTCCTGGGGCAATATGTGCAAGATTTTTTGATCAGCAGGAATCGCGACAGCCCTAGCAGCATCAATTACCCGATCGATGTCCGGCAGAAAAACTTCCCGATCTCTTATTGCAACAATTCCGTGCGAGTTCAAGCTACGAATGTGGCTACCTGCGATGCCCGCATATACTCCCCGTATTTCACAGCCGGCCATTAGCTCGGCTTCTTCAACTGATCTCTGAATAGACTGCACTGTAGATTCAATATTAACCACGACTCCCTTCTTCAAGCCTCTCGAAGGGTGACTGCCAATACCGATAATCTCTACATCCCCTTCAGGAGACACTTCACCTACAATACAAACGACTTTGGATGTACCAATATCAAGTCCAACGACCATTCTGTTACCTGTTATCGTCATAGCTTTAGCTCTCTTTGCGTGTTAAACGCAGTAGCAATACCTCGCGCCTCAAAATCATCATTCCATTCGACCGCAATTCCATTGGAGTAACGGGTATCAACCTGCCGTACGAATTCCATACTGTTCGCAAAACCAGTGCTCGCACTGATTAAGACAAAACGATGAACTCTATCCATGATGTCATTTTTCCCGAGCAGAACCCGCATATCATGCTGATTGGTAAACTGCCAGGAACCCCGCTCATCGAGTGTCAGCACTTCGATAGTTTGATTAACTGGTGACATTGCCATGGTGAGTTGTTGATACTGCTTCATCACTTGAGCTTCAGATCCCGCAGGACCCCTCAATTGCGCCAGAGCGCCTCCCACCTCGTACACCGACTCGAAGACCTTGCCCTCAACGTTTATGAACGCTTCATCGTTCCAATATGCGATCGGCTGTTCCTTGATAACTTCGATGCTCAGCTTATCAGGCCAAATTTGAAGAACATTCACATGGTGCACCCAGCCAATGGACTCGACGCCGGTCTTCACGTCCTCGATATCAAAAAACTGCTTTTCCTTCTTCTTAACAAACTCATAGATTGCTTTTCTCTGTGCCAGATCTACTTCCCCGTGCACCGCGAGCTGCTCTATTTCCAAACTGGCTTCCCTGTTCTGAAAAATAATTGTGGCTAACAGCCCCAGAATCAGCAATGCCATTCCCAATGCTTTCCCCGGTTGAAGTCGCGAGACAGCTAATCCGCTGAAAAAATTTGGATTACCGTTTTTCATCGTCGGATCCGCCTGTATTCCCAACGAGCTGTTAATGCCTTAGCAAGCTTACTGGTTTCCCCCGCACCTTGAGTCAACACAAAATCGTTTGCTCGCACCATTCCATCGAGAACCAAAGGTACCTCATCAATCGATGTCAAAAATTCGACCTCAGTGTGAGCTTTTCTATTTATTGCCTTGAACAAATCCTCTCCTGTCGCGCCGGGAATAGGTGACTCGCCGGCCGCATAGACGTCCAGCAAAACAAGCTGATCAACCATCGAAAGTGCATCTACAAACTGGTCAAACAACTCATGTGTTCGTGTATACCTGTGGGGCTGATAAATCATCACAAGACGACTTGCTGGCCAACCTTGCCTCACAGCTTCTATTGTTGCCTTTACCTCACTGGGGTGATGACCATAATCATCAAAAACGACATAACGAGAATCGTTATCTACTGTATCGACCAGATACTCACCGTGATTTTCAAATCTCCGTCCAACACCCTGAAAGCCTGACAGGCCAAGCTGAATATCTGCATCATTGACACCCTCATCTGTTGCAATCGCAATCGCGGCAAGGGCATTCAGCACGTTGTGCTCACCCGGCAACTCAAGAGATATTTCCAGCGACTTATCGTGCCCCACTCTTGAGACCAAAAACTTGCTCGTTGGACCAGATTGCACCAGGTCTGTAGCATGAATATCAGCTTCTGGATCAAATCCGTAGGTGAGCATGGAGCGCTTTACTTCCGGCAGGATCGATTTAACACCGGGATCGTCATAGCAGGCTACAAGCAAACCGTAAAACGGCAGGTTATGTACGAACTCGAGAAATGCGGTTTTTAGCTTTTCAAAACTCCCCTCGTAATTAGCGAGATGGTCCCTGTCAATATTCGTCAGAACCGACACCATCGGTTGTAGATGAAGAAATGAAGCATCACTCTCATCGGCTTCTGCCACCATGTATCTGCTAGCCCCTAATCGCGCATTAGACGCCGCACTATTAAGTAGACCACCAATGACAAAAGTCGGATCAAGTCCCGCTTGTCCTAAAATTGACGCTACAAGGCTCGTGGTTGTCGTTTTACCGTGAGTCCCGGCAATTGCGATGCCATGCCGGTATCTCATCAATTCACCCAGCATTTCTGCACGGCGAACAACCGGTATACGGTTCGCATTCGCCTCAACCAACTCGGGATTTGTATCACGGATAGCTGAGGAAATAACGATCACATCAGCACCCGCAACGTTTCGCGCATGGTGGCCTATCTGAATGGTAGCGCCCAAAATCGCTAGCCTTTGTGTCACAGGGGTGTCGGACATGTCACTACCTGAGATTCTGTAACCCTGATTCAGAAGCACTTCAGCAATGCCACACATACCAGCGCCACCGATACCTACAAAGTGAATGAGACTGATTCGTCTCATCTCAGGCACATCTATTGCCCCTGCTCTCGTATCGGGCTTCAAGGCTCCATCGTTAACAAGGCGCATCAGGATGCTCCTCCAACAGGTCTCGCTGATGGAGAGCGAAGCGCTCTGGCTCTCTGCGCTTTGGCTTTTCTAGCACTGCCCCTGCTGTTTCCCGCATGTACTGCTGCTTCCCGACTTTCGTATTCTATCCTCAGAAGAACTGCGATCAGTACACAACTAACAATCAGACTATTCCCGCCATAGCTTACTAATGGCAATGTTAGCCCTTTAGTAGGCAACAAGCCGATATTCACACCGATATTGATCGTAGCCTGAACACCCAGAAGGATTGAGATTGCATAAGCAAGAAGCGCGTGAAACTCGAGTTCCAATCGCCGTGCATTACGCCCAATCCAGATACCGCGGATTACCATACAAAAGAACAAAAAGATAAACAGCACGGCTCCTAGCACGCCGTATTCTTCAGCGACAATAGAGAATAAAAAGTCTGTATGAGCTTCCGGCAAATAAAACAGTTTCTGAATACTGTTTCCCAATCCCAACCCAAACCATTCACCACGTCCAAAAGCAATGAGTGCCTGAGTCAATTGATACCCACTATCAAATCTGTGATCCCATGGGTTCGAAAAAGTTGTCAGTCTTTCTAGCCGATATGGCTGCCACTGTGCAATGACTATAGTGGCAATAATTACAAGCGCTATCAGCGGCAAAAATCTGCTAAATGGCACCCCTGCTAAAAAAATTGCGCCCATCATTGCAGCCATGATGACAACGGAGGCACCAAAGTCTGGCTGCATGAGAAGCAAGCCAACCATCAAACCGAGGACAATCAAAGGTTGAACAAACGCAGAAACCGTCGTTAACACCTCTTCCTTACGCCTAACCAGATAACCGGCGATGTAGACTGCACTAAAAAACTTAACAAATTCGGAGCCCTGAACGGTAAAGAATCCGAGCGATATCCAGCGAGTGCTTCCATTTACCTTATGCCCAATACCCGGAACTAGAACTGCTATCAACAAGACAAAGCTGACCAGTAGCAAAACCATATCTAGTCGTTGCCAAGCTCGAATGGGCACCATCAGCGCACCGGCGGCAATTGCCAGACTAATACAAAGATAGACAACATGTTTAATCAAAAGATGTAGTGAGCTACCGTAGGTTCTGGCTGCGACTTCAGTTGAGGCAGACCCGACCAGCAATACACCTGCAAAGAGGAGAAGCGACGCGATCCCAGCCACGTATGGGTCCAAGGGAAACGCCTTGACTGCCGTCCCGTTCATTAATTCATTTCCTGAACAAGACGACGAAACGTTTCACCACGAGCTTCGAAATTTTCAAACTGATCAAAACTGGCACAGGCCGGTGAAAACAAGACGATAGAATCAGTACCAGAGACTGAGCTGCTTGTAGCTACCGCTACTTTTAGCGCCTCGTCGAGTGTCAATACCCGTATTGCCGAACACCCCTGAAAGCTTCGCTCCAGTATTTCACCGTCTTCACCGTAGATCACAACTTTTGCTTGGTTATCTAAAAGCACATCTCTGAGCGCAGAGAAGTCGGCGCTCTTCGACTGACCGCCAATCAGCACAATCAGTGAATCACTTGCGCCAGCAAAACCTTTTATCGCTGCTATCGTTGATCCAGGGTTTGTGGACTTCGAGTCATTTATATAGGTGGTCCCATCCAGTTCGGCTACCAGTTCGCAACGGTGAGGTAACCCTGCAAACCTCGCGAGGGTCGCAGCAATCACCTCTTCAGCGACGCCCAATCGCTCAGCGATCGCAATTGCCGCTAATGCATTTTCGGCATTGTGACTGCCTCGGATCGAAATACTGTCACAATTCACGATCCTTCTTTTACCCTGGCAAAGAAAAGTCCCTTCAGGCTCGGTTCGAATACCATAGCTTTGCGAATCGGCCGGCCGTCGCCCACTAAAACTGATCAGTTCAGTGCCGTCGTTAAAGGAGAAGTCAAAATCCAATTCATCATTTTTTAACGCTATGTTTGCGTTGGAATAAATTCTTGCCTTGGTTCTGTAATAATCTGTATCACTCTCATATCTATCAAGGTGATCCGGTGACAAATTTAGCACCGTTGCTAACTCACACTTTGCATCGGCAATGGTTTCAAGTTGATAGCTGGAAAGCTCCAGCACATATATATCACAATCGAGATCAATCAAATCCAGACAGGGGGTCCCGATATTGCCACCTACACCCACTTTAAGGCCGGCATTCTCAAGCATTTCACCTAGCAGGGACGTGACAGTGCTCTTACCATTGGAGCCGGTAATCCCAACTACTGGCACAACAGTCTGTTTCAGGAATATATTTACATCGCCACTAACACCAATACCGTCAGATATCGCTTGCTGAATTGAGCGAGTCGACAAGGGTATTCCTGGACTCACAATAAGTTCATCGATTTCCTGGGGACTAAACCTCGTGTCTTCTTTGAGTTGCGAAAACGCCACCTCAGGATCCAGTCTACGCAACTGAGAGAGCAAACCAGGTCGAGAATTGGCATCCATCACGCTGAAAGGAATACCCGACGTTGAAAAATATCGCGCACACGAAAGACCGGTTTTTCCTAAACCCAAAATCATCTTTCTGATCTTCTTGTCTTTTGAGACATGCGTATTAGAAACATCTCCGTTAGTGTTCACTAAAAAACTTCTCGACCACTGCATAGTCGCTGTAGGGTAGCTTTCGCCCGTTTACTTCCTGATAGGGTTCATGACCTTTACCGGCAATTAAAACTAAATCCTTGGGCTTCGCTTTTTTTAGCGCCCGAACAATTGCCGTCGCTCGGTCTAATTCCACCGTTATCCTGTTATTGACGGTAATTCCAGCCACAATATCTTCCACTATATTTGCTGGATTCTCTGTTCGAGGGTTGTCACTTGTCACAAAAGCATGGTCCGCTATACGTACAGCAACCGCACCCATTTCAGGTCTTTTCCCCTTATCGCGATCACCCCCACAACCCATTACACAATACACCGCGCCACCAGCGTGTTGCCGGGCCGCCAAAAGCGCCTTTTCCAAAGCGTCAGGTGTGTGCGCGTAATCGATAACAACTGTGGGCTTACCTTCAAAGGCCAATAAGTCCATGCGTCCTTTCACATTATTTAACTGACTAACCGTATGTAAGGCTTCCGCTAAGGGCACACCCTCTACAAGCAAGGTAGATACGACCGCCAGCAGGTTGCTCAAGTTAAATCCGCCCACAAGTTTGCTTTCAAGTGGCAGAGCCTGACCTTGATAAATTACTAAGGCGGCAATACCTGTAATTTTGTATTCAATTGAGTCACAGTACACATCAGCATCAGGTCGCTCCAAGGAAAACGTAATGCAGCCCTTACCGCTGCCTGCAGATTGTTTATTCAATTGAGGATTCGGAATTTCTTGCCGAGCTATCATTTCATTTGCAAGTGCTTCGCCGAATTCATCATCTAGATTTATCACGGCGTGCGTCAGGTCGGGCCATTTAAATAGCTGTTTCTTCGCCTCCTTGTAGTGATCGAAATCACTATGATAATCAAGGTGATCCCGACTGATATTGGTAAAAATGGCCGTCTCTATTTTCGTACCGTTGAGTCGCCCCTGAACCAACCCGTGGGATGAAGCTTCTAGACATACAGCATCAGCTCCCTTTACTTTCATCTCAAATAACATTCTCTGAAGATCGACGGCATCAGGCGTTGTCATGCCGACATCCTCAAGATCGTTATTCAACCCTGCGCCCAGAGTACCAACGACGCCACATGGCTGCTGCAATAGTGACAGAGCCTGAGCAACGTAGTGACTCACAGATGTCTTGCCGTTAGTACCTGTTACCGCGATAACTTTCAGGCTTTTTGAAGGCTCTTGATAAAAACGTGACGCGATCATGCCCTTATGCTCAGGCAGGTTCCGGACCTCAAAATCATTATCGCAGACGGGCTGATAAGGTGATTCGCATAAAATAGCTGCCGCAGTACCTGCAACATTTTTCACGAATCGGGTTCCATCCGCTTGATCACCTCTGGTCGCCAAAAACAAATCCCCAGACTTTACTTTCCTCGAATCATACGCAATGCCACTTACCGAGATTGCCGGCAAGTGATGATCGGGCAGAAGCGTGTTAAGCATTACTTGCACCTAGGCCGCCTTATCTGAGTAGTTTGGAGTGACATTCAGCAGGCGCAACGCACCAGCCATCACCCTAGAAAATACCGGGGCAGCGATCGCACCACCACCGTACTGGTCAC
Organism: Pseudomonadales bacterium; assembly: GCA_964228885.1. GTDB lineage: Bacteria > Pseudomonadota > Gammaproteobacteria > Pseudomonadales > Azotimanducaceae > UBA4582. Next base: position 43,505 of record CAXRCG010000278.1, read on the forward strand.
CCTTTGGCTCGTCTATCATGACAATGCCCACAAGTCGCGGCGATTCCGCAGGCGTCATCCCCGCAAAGAACGCGATGTGCCTTGTATCATCGTAACCTGCGTTACCCACTTTTCTCGCCGTGCCCGTTTTACCAGCAACAGAGTAGGCTTCCATTGATGCCTTACTACCCGTGCCACTTTCAGCAACACGCTGTAACATCTTGATTAAGTCCGCAGCTACCGCCGACGACATTACACGCTGGTCGTCCATAGGACTGCGCCCAACCAGAGACAACGGCCGTTTGATACCCCCGGACGCGATTACCAAATAGGATGCCGCGAGCTGAACAGGCGTTACCTGCAGACCATAGCCATAGGCAAACGTAGCCCGTTCAATATCTTTCCAGCGACGGTGACTTGGCAGGAACCCACTGCTTTCACCGAGCACGCCGATACCGGTACTTTCACCAAAACCTACCGAGGAGAACATGTTCCAGATCTCATACTCGTCGAGACTCAAGGCAAGTTTGGTAATTCCTACCTGACTGGATTTTTCGATGATGCCACCCAAATCCAGCTCACCATAATTGACTGGGTCGGGAATTGTCTTCGCGCCAACCTTTACAAACCCGGGATGCGTGTTTACCACCGATTTCTTGGTGTATTCACCTGACTCCAAAGCTACAGCCACTGTAAAAGGTTTCACCGTGCTGCCCGGTTCAAATATATCGGTTACAGCTCTATTTCTTACCGCGCCCAGATCCAAGTTGATCCTATTGTTCGGATTAAAAGAAGGCTGATTGACCAACGCGAGAATTTCTCCAGTCTGAACATCAAGAATCACGACGGAACCCGCTTTGGCGTTAAAGTATGAAATAGCTGACTTCAACTCGCGATATGCCAAATATTGAATACGGAGGTCTACACTCAACTCAAGGTTGTTGCCTGGTTGCGCTTCAGACACGGGCATGATGTCCCTGACTATGTCACCATAGCGGTTTTGGAGTACTTTTCTCTTGCCCGGCGTACCTTTTAGCCACTCATCAAAAGACAGCTCTATGCCTTCCTGCCCTCTGTCATCGATATCAGTAAAACCAACAAGGTGGGCGGTCACTTCTCCACCCGGGTAGTAACGGTGATATTCTCTTTCCGAGTAGACCCCCTTGGTTCTTAATGCAAGAATTTCATCGGCTACCGCCGGTGGGAGATGACGACGCAAGTAGATAAACCCTTTGTCTTTATTCCTTTCGATCTTCGCTCTGAACTCATGAGTCGGGACTTCAAGCTTTTGAGCTAGTTCATCTATAGAAGCATCTGCTTTGAGCAACTCCTTCGGCTTTGCCCACAACGAGACCACTGGCGAACTAATCGCCAACGGCTTTCCTCTTCTATCTTGAATCATTCCCCGATGAGCATTTATGCGTTTGATGCGAATTGTTCTTGCGTCACCTTGATCCTGCAAAAAGTCGTTATCAACTACATTCAGCACAATAACCCGTGCACACAGCGTCAGGGTGACAACCACAAAAAATGCAATCATCAAATAAAGTCGTATAGCATCAATTTTTCCAACAAGCTTGTCCAATTGAACTACCTTTTAACCTGTTCCAATTGAATCTCGTTAAGCCCTGAGGCTCGACCAATCAAGACAAGATCCTTTGCCGAGGGCGTTTTCATTCCAAGTTCAGTCCGAGAGACCTGATCAACCCTTGCGTAACCAGCCCAAGCACCCTGCTCTAACAAAAACCTTTCGTAATCGCTATCAAGCAAATCCCGCTCCTTCTCCAGATCTTGCAGCTTTGAATACTGCACCCTTGTCAAATGAGCCGAGTAAATAACACCCACCGAGGAGACTCCTATCAGGATAACGAGCCCAACAATCTGGAGCTGCTGCCATTGGAACAACCATGCAAACAATTTGACTAGTGGTGAATTTTTCATGCGCCATCTACAACTTTTCTGCTATTCGCATAATTGAGCTACGTGATCTTCTATTTCGCATCACTTCCTCAACGGAGGGCTTTGCTGCTTTTCCAATCAACTTCAAAGTTCGCTTTATCTCGCTATCTCTAATTGGTAACTTATCCGGCAGTTTTTCTCCTCTGGCGAGATCTCTCATGTACCTTTTTACAATCCTGTCTTCAAGAGAGTGGAAACTGATCACCACTAGTTTCCCACCACGGTTTAATACTTTAACTGCAGCTTTCAGCCCGGCTTCCAAATCCGCCAATTCCTGATTAATGTAAATTCGAATAGCCTGGAAAGATCTCGTGGCAGGATGCTTGTTAGGGTCCTTGCGTGGCGTACCTTCTTCAATAATGTCGACTAGCTGGTAAGTTGTTTCTATTGCCTCGCTTGCTCGCGCAGCGACGATCTGGCGGGCAATTCTTCGCGAGAATTTTTCTTCGCCATACTTCCACAACACATAGGAGATATCTTTTTCATCCGCAGTCATTAACCACTCAGACGCTGTTTGACCATCCTGTTGATTCATCCTCATGTCCAGAGGGCCGTTTTGACTAAAACTAAAACCACGCGCCGATTCATCAAGCTGCGGAGACGAAACACCGAGATCCATCAGTACGCCATCAACTTTTGCTATACCCTCATCGCAAAGAAATACAGCTAGATCGCAAAAAGACCCCTGTCGAATCAAAACACGGTCGTCATTCCCCAGGCGGTTTCGAGCGTGCTCGATCGCAACCAAATCCTTGTCTATAACAAGAAGTCGGCCACGACTGTTTAGCTTCTTAAGAATTTCAGCGCTATGTCCTCCTCGGCCATAGGTACAATCCACAAATACGCCCTCCGCACTCGTGACCAATGCTTCAACCGCTTCATGTCTTAACACCGTTTCATGCTTGGTAGACATCGAGCTAATTCCTGTTGTCATGCTTCGGCACCTCAGGCCCAACACGGTATCAACTACAAATGGAAATTCAGTAACTCTGGAGGATCTTCTTCGTCGATCTCACTTTCTTCCAGCCAGCTTGCTCTACAAGCATCCCAGTGCGACTCATTCCATAGCTCAAATCTATTAGTCTGGCCCACCAGTGTGGTTCGTTTTTCTAACCCTGCGTAACTTCTCAAGGGAGGCGTGAGCTGCAGCCTGCCACTAGCATCCAGCTGAATGTCTGTCGCGTGACCTACCAACAACCGCATAAAAGCACTGGTTTTCTTGTGCATACTCGGTAATGCTAGTGTTCTTCTCTGAACATCTTCCCACTCTGGCTTCGGATAAATAAGCAAACAGGTTTCCCGGGTGTCTATTGTCACGACCATTTCCCCGTTACAATGCTTCACTAGGTCGTCTCGCTCTCTTTTTGGCATCGCTATGCGACCCTTCGCATCGAGGCTTGGATTACTAATGCCGTGAAAATTCACAATGACTTCGCCTGAGTTCGCTCAATTAATCTTTGGGGACAGAAAATAACGAAAATTACACACACGGATACTGATCTTTAGCCAATACACGGTTGTCACTCCCAGTAACTCCCACAAAAACACACAATTACCCACCTTTCTTCACTGTGCACCTTATGAATGGGGAGACTGCTTGTCAATAGATGCAAAACCGGCATTTGTCTTTAAAACACAAGGACTTAGCAGATTTTGAGCGACCTAGATTAATCACGGGAACAAATCACGATTTAATACATCGAGATACTTTCGATACTTAAAGTGGTTTCTTAAGTGGTAAGAGGGCAGCGCAGATATAGACCGAATAGGAATAATAAACTAGCTTTATATAACTTAAAAGATAGAGAGTTGACCGATAAGCCGGGTTCTGTCGTGGACAATCATTCATCTGCGATACATGTCACCATGTACCTGAAGCAACCTACCCGAATCCAATTGCGGGCCGCAACCACAGATTCCTATTTGGTTTTGCTCCGAGTGGGGTTTACATTGCCGCGCTCGTTACCGACCACGCGGTGCGCTCTTACCGCACCATTTCACCCTTACCGACAAAGTCGGCGGTATATTTTCTGCTGCACTTTCCGTGGACTCACGTCCCCCAGGCGTTACCTGGCACTCTGCCCTATGGAGCCCGGACTTTCCTCTACTACCATTTGGTAACAGCGATTGCCTAGTCAACTCTCAGGCGAAGGTTACACTTATGACGCACAATCAACAATGCATTTTGCTGCGTTGTCATAGACAACTTAGCTTAAACTTTTTCTTTCAAAGCAATCTCATAAAACACTTTTTTGCTGACACCGGTTAACTGATGCGCGACTTTTGCCGCTTTGCTCGGCGGAAGCTCGAGCAAAAGAGTACGCATCAGAGTAGCTTCATCGGAAAACTCGGGCTTTTCCCCTATGCCCTCAAGTATCACGACAAATTCTCCGCGCTGAGTAATTTCGTTGTTTTCAAGCGCCGAAGTTGCTTCAGCGAGAGAACCTTGCCAAAACGTTTCGTAGTGTTTGGTTATTTCTCTTGCGATCATCACCCGGCGTTCTTGCCCAAAAGCCTTGCACATCGACGTGATCGTTTCTGTGATGCGATGTGGTGCCTCGTAAAAAACCATCGTTCTGACTTCTGAATTCAAGGTTTCCAGCACTCTCTGACGCGCCACCACTTTTGCGGGCAGAAAACCTTCAAAACAGAATCGATCGGTAGACATTCCACTGACAGAAAGCCCGGCAACAGCCGCGCTACAACCGGGCACAGGTACAACTGCAATGTTCTTAGCAAGCGCATCTCGCACTAACCGGTATCCTGGGTCAGCGATGAGAGGTGTACCCGCATCAGAAATTAGGGCTATGGATTTATTTTCCTCTAATAGTGCAACCAGACCAGCTGACGATTCTGTCTCGTTATGTTCATGATAGCTCAGCATGGGTGTCGAGATATTGTAATGCACCAACAATCTCTTACTATGCCGCGTGTCTTCTGCCGCAATGAAATCGACCTTCTTCAACACAGACACAGCCCGATAAGTCATATCTTCCAGGTTACCAATCGGCGTCGCAACCACATAAAGTACGCTCATATAAATCTTCCATCGGAATCGGAGGTAAACCTATACAGAATCGTGACACAATCCTACAGCGGGTTGAAATCAAATAGGTTAGGATAGGCCCGAACAAACCAAGATCTTACACTATGTTTCACCACTATCCCTCCCATGCTTGCTTGAGTGCAAAAAATCACTTTCACTGTGTTGTTCGCGCAGCAAGCGTACTATCTTTCGCTGTCTTACTGTCATCTTGCGCATCAGAACTAGGTACTCAAAATACTCGCCCTGTTGAGCGCACTGACCCCAACGACATTCTTGAGACAAAAAGTCTTAGAGACATTGAATCCTTGCTGATTCAAGCGGATCAGAGCGAACCCGGCAAAGCGAAAGTCTTGAGATTATATGCAGCGGAGCTAGCTCTCCTCAACACGGAAGACGCGACTCGCGCAAGAAAAATCACCGACTTGATCGCCAATGACTTCCCTCCAGAGCTTCTCAAAAGATACCTCCTCGTGCTGATCAAAATAGCGCTGCTGGAAAGCGAACCCAGAAGAGCACTCGAACTGCTGGCGGAGCCTAAACTGCTAGCAACCCCCTTGAGAAAAAGCCACCAGCTTGAGGTAGGAAAGCTGCGTGCGCAGGCCTACTATCAATCGCGCAGTTATCTCGCTAGCGCCAGGGAACGCATTTTTTACAACAAATTTTTGACGCTAGACCAGCGCGCAAAAAATCACGAGATGATATTTTCAACCTTACTGGAAATACCAACCAAGAGCCTCGCAACACAAGCAGAGAAAGCTATAACCAGCGATCTACGGGGCTGGCTTGCTTTGGCTACGATGACTAAACAGTTCCAGAATAATCCGCTGCAGCAATACGAAGCGCTCACTAATTGGCAAAGGGTTTGGGGGCAACATCCAGCATCCACACAGTTACCATTGAGTCTAAGCATCTTAGCTCAAGTCATTTCGAGCCAACCCAAAAGCATTGCGCTACTGTTACCTACCAACGGCCCACTTGGACCATTTGGTCGAGCGATCAGAGATGCCATCATAGCCTCGCACTATCATCTAAATGGTCAAGCAGAGATGCGCGTCTATGATACCTCGAGCCAAAATGTACTGAATCTAGTAGACCGTGCTACTACCAGTGGCGCAGAGTTGATTATTGGCCCTCTTGACAGAAACAACGTTAACACGCTGGCATTACAATCAAGCTTGCCAGTGCCTGTGCTTGCGCTAAACAGAAGCGTCGAGCCGGCGAGGAACAGTGATATTTATCAGTTTGGACTAGCGCCTGAAGACGAGATGATACAGGTTGCCGACCAAGCTTTTTTGGACGGCAACAAAAAGGTCCTCGCTTTGTTTCCCGACAGTGCTTGGGGTAATCGCAACTTCGAAACCTTCAAAAGCCATTGGCTTGACCTAGGAGGCTCTATTGTTGATTCATCATCTTATTCTAGCCAAAAAAGCTATGCGGACCTGGTCAAGTCATTGCTGAACGTTGACGAAAGCGAACTCCGATCCGGCGACCTTAGACGTATTGTTGGAAAACGTTTCGAATTCACTCCCAGAAGACGACAGGATATCGACTTTATTTTTCTGTTAGGTGACCCTGCACAAGCCAGAGGCATCAACCCTACACTAGCTTTTTTCTACGCTGAGGATATTCCGGTATATTCAACTTCCCACGTTCACGAGCTAGACGACTCAAAAATCGACTCTATCGACCTTAATGGCATTCGTTTCTGCGATATTCCCTGGAAGATTTCGGAAGGAGATCCAATTCAACTATCAATAAAGGCTGCCTGGCCACTATCTCAGGCTCAGATGGCGCCGTTTTTCGCCCTCGGCGTAGATGCGTACAGGATTTTTCCACGTCTCGAACAACTCAAGAAGATCAAGACCGACAAGGTTTACGGATCAACCGGTGTGCTACAGCTTGATAAAAACAACATCATTACTCGCAAGCTGATGTGGGCTCAATATCAAAACGGCGAAGTGATGACCGCGCCCCTGACCCGCGATGCAAGCTAATCATTACCCATTACGATGAGCGAATCTACGGTCAGTGTTGGACAAAGAGCTGAAGCTGAAGCATGGGAATTTCTGGCATCAAAGGGTTATGAACTCGTTGAAAAAAATTTCAGCTGCCGTTCCGGCGAGATTGACCTCATTATAAGAGATGACCAGACATTGATATTTGTTGAGGTAAGGTTTCGGCAAAATTCATTACATGGCAGCGGAGCAGAGACAGTGACATCGGCGAAACGAAGGCGGATAATCCTTACCGCAAGCTATTTCCTGCAGGCTAACCCTGATGACGGAGACAGAGACTTCAGATTCGATGTAATCTCTATGAGTCCCACAATTGACTGGATTCAAGACGCCTTTACATTAAATGATTAACCAGTTGTACAAAATTGATTTCACCGGAACAACGCAGAGGCAACCTATGAAATTGTATCGCTACCTATTACTCCTGACACCACTCTTTTTCTTACAGGGTTGTTCCAGTGTTACCGGCCCAACCTCTGAAGACCTCGGTAAACGCACGCTGGGAACAGTGTGGGACGACCAGATGATAGAGTCCCGTGGAAAAGCGAATATTCGAGCCGCTCACGAAAAACTAAAAAAAGCACATATCAATATTACCTCGTTCAACGGCATGGTTTTACTGACAGGGCAAGTTGCGTCGGAGGAACTCAAGAGTGCCGCCGCCGCCTCAATTAACGATCTTCGAAAGGTCAGAACAGTCCATAATGAGCTGGAAGTCGCCGGGCCAACCGCGTTAATGGCGAGAACCAACGACTCTTGGCTTACGACCAAAGTTAAAACAGGGCTGCTTTCCTCAAGTGACACAGAAGGCGGCAGGATAAAAGTCGTGACTGAGAACGGCGTTGTATACCTCATGGGTTTACTTACCCGCAGCGAAGCTGAGGCCGCGGTTGAAAAGACGCGAAAGGTATTTGGTGTTCAAAAGATTGTAAAAGTCTTCGAGTACATCAATTAGTTCGCTTGAATCCACAACATGACTACAGAGGCTGCAGCAACAGATGCTTCGCACAAATACTCGCCGAGCGACAAGATGTGGATAGAAACCTACTTCACAACCTTTAGCGCTGGGGGACCTGCCTTTTTAGTAGGCTGGGGTGGCGGTTCGGGTTTTGCTTCTTCACGGGGAAACCACATCCCCTCACCATTTTCTTTAGCGACAATACCCAAAACAGCTTCTATAGGTGCAAAAATCTCGTGGGGCACGCCTCCGAATCGGCCGCTGAAAGCGACATGTTGATCGGTGATCACGAGATCTCTGATCGCCATCGGACCTATATTTAAGACGATTTGGCCGTCTTTTACGAAGTCCATTGGTACAGATGTATTGCTAGCGTGAGCGTCGACGATCAGATAGGGCGTGCAGTTGTTATCAAGGATCCACTCGTTTATCGCCCTGAGAACGTAGGGCACAGAGGAACTCATTGTCATAGTAGCTGCTCTATCTTTCTCATCAGACATCTGTGCTTTGAATACCTTTCTCTGACCTTTTGGGTGCTAGTCGCGCATGTCCAGCTCAGCTTCAGACAAACTCGCCTGAAATGAATCTCTTTCGAACATTCTGTCCATGTAATCAAGAATTGGTTTACCTTGCTTTGGCGGTAATTCGATGCCTAACACTGGTAAACGCCAAAGGATCGGTCCAACACAGCAGTCTACAAGTGTGAACTCCTCACTCATAAAAAAAGGCTTGCCGTCAAATATTGGCGCAATAGTCACTAGACTTTCTCGTAACTCCTTTCGAGCACGATCGATCACGGTATCTTTGGATTTTCCAGCCATGATCGTATCAACCGCTGTGCACCAGTCGCGCTGTATGCGGTGCACAAATAACCTGCTCTGGGCTCTAGCAACAGGGTAAACAGGCAATAAAGGTGGATGAGGAAAACGCTCATCCAGATACTCCATAATTACCTGTGATTGATACAACACCAGATCACGGTCAATAAGCGTGGGCAGACTATTGTAAGGGTTTAGGTCCGTCAAATCCTCAGGGATGTGGGCTGGATCAACGTCGATAATTTCTACCGCAACGCCTTTCTCTGCCAATACGAGTCGTACCCTTTGGCTGTAATGATCATTTCCATCGGAATAAAAAATCATTGATGAGTGTTTTGCAACGACCCCCATCTATTCACCTCTCAATTGTTATATTTCTGACGAACCCATCACAAATCCGCATTTTGGCACGACTCCGTGATGAAAAATAAAGTTAACTCTTTCTCACAAAAGAACCCATCATTGTTGACGGGTCCGAGTTAACCGCTCTGGCTAAAAAATCTGACTAGTTTTCTCTATGAAACTCTTTGTGATATTCCCGACCTAACAACCACGTAAACACGTAGAAGAAAGCCAGAAACAACAGGACGTACCAACCAATACGCGTTCGATCAATTCGAGCAGGTTCGCCAATGTAGAACATAAAGTTCGCTAGATCATATATGACCTGATCGTATTCCGCGGTTGTCAGGCTACCCGTACCCTCAACTTTCTCTAAAGGGCTATAGCCTCTGCGAACCAGGTCGTCACCGCAAACCTCCTCTAGAATGAACTCATTTGTTAACGGGTCACGCATATCACCGCCGTTCGGTGCGACTTTAGGCACCTGCTTGCAGGTCTTGATCTGCATACCCTGCAGATCAAGCAAGACATGCGGCATACCAACATTCTCAAACAAGAGGTTGTTCATCCCAAAAGGACGCGAATCATCACGATAGAAGGTACGTAAATAGGTATATAACCAATCCGGCCCGCCTTTAAGATTACTATGAAGCGTAAGGTCCGGCGGCGAGGCCCCAAACCAGTTTCTTGAACTGTCATCACTCATCGTATTCGTCATCAGATCACCGATTCTAGTGTCTGGATCAAAAACCAGATGCTTCAACATTAAATCCTCGGGAATGCCGAGATCTTCAGCTGTACGCTTGTATCTTTGGTACTCAAGAGAGTGGCAACCCATACAATAGTTCATATACGTTCTTGCCCCGCGCTGCAGCGAGGCCTGATCGTGGATATCCGGTTCTATATGATCCAACGGATAGCTGGCATCTGCGGCCGAGGCTGAAAATGAAAACGAGCAGCCAACCAATGTTAGAACGGCAAAACCAATTACTCTTTTTACTCTCAAATTAAGTATTCGTCTCATCATTTCATCGTCACCCTATCTGGCACCGGCTTCGTCTTCTCAACGCTTGTATACCAAGGCATCAAAAGGAAGTAAGCAAAGTAAATCATCGTGCAGATTTGCGCTAGCAGTGTCTTAACAGGTGTTGGGTGAACAGTTCCAAGATAGCCTAATATAAAGAACGAGATCACAAATATCGCCAACGCCGATTTACTGACAATGCCCTTATAACGCATAGACCTTACAGGCGACTTGTCAAGCCAGGGCACAACAAACAAAATCGCTATTGCACCGGCCATAACAACAAGCCCCCAGAACTTAGCGGTCATACCAAACAATGGGAAGGTCGCAGCTCGAAGCATTGAGTAAAACGGCGTGTAGTACCATACCGGGGCAATTAACTCAGGGGTCTTCAAGGGATCTGCCGGGGTGTAATTCGGATGTTCAATCAGATATCCACCACCATCGGGATAAAAGAACATGACCGCGCAAAATACGATCAGGAACAATACAATTCCAGGTAAATCATGGCCGATAGTATAAAAAGGGTGGAACGCAATGCCATCTACAGGCTTACCGTCTTTATCCAGATTTTTCTTGATATCGATGCCATCAGGGTTGTTCGAGCCCACCTCATGCAAGGCTAGTATATGCAGGACAACCAGCACGAGCAGTACGATGGGCACCGCCACCACGTGCAATGCAAAGAACCTATTCAGCGTGACGCCTGACATGTTGAAGTCACCGCGGACCCATACCGCGATATCTTCACCATAGACTGGGATTGCTCCGGCAAGCGAAACAATCACCTGCGCTCCCCAGTATGACATGTTGCCCCAAGGTAGCAGGTAACCAAAGAACCCTTCGGCCATCAAAGCCAAATAAATGAACATACCAAAAACCCAAATTAACTCACGAGGCTTCTGGTAAGAGCCGTACATTAACCCCCTAAACATATGTAGGTAGACAACGACGAAAAAAGCGGAGGCACCAGTCGAGTGCATGTACCTTAACAACCAACCATACTCCACGTCTCGCATGATATACTCTATCGAGCGAAAGGCATCTTCACCGGTAGGTACGTAACTCATTGTTAACCAAATACCGGTCAGCAACTGATTTACTAGAACCACAAACGCCAGAACACCGAAAATGTACCAAAAGTCAAAATTCTTCGGCGCATAGTATTTCGACATATGCTTTTCGTAGGTTTCAGTAACAGGCAATCGGTCGTCAACCCAACGCATGATATCTTTAAACTGCTGTTCGATGGTGGCCACTATGCAGTACCTCCGTCTTCTCCAATCACGATGACAGAATCACTCTCGTAGTAGTGTGGTGGTACAGGCAGATTAGTCGGTGCGGGAACACCGGAGTACACCCGACCAGCAAGATCAAACTTTGAACCGTGACAAGGACAATAAAAGCCTCCGACCCACTCAGCATCAAATTCCTGAGGTGCTATCGCAGGTCTGAATTTTGGCGAACAACTCAGATGGGTGCATATGCCAACCAGCACAAGCACCTCCGGTCGGATAGATCGGGTTTCATTCTTCGCATATTCAGGTTGCTGCGCTATTTCGTCTGAATCTGGGTCAGCTAGACGGTCATTCTTACTATTTAGTTTTGCCAGCTGTTCTTCAGAACGTTTGACAACAAATACCGGCTTGTCTCGCCAAGCAGGAATTGGTCCGATAATTTCACCCGGCACCAACTTGCTGATATCAATCTTTATTGGCGCGCCTGCGGCCAATGCTTTTGCGCTAGGATTCCAAGATCCAAGAAAGGGTACCGCGACCCCAACTACACCTGCTGATCCAACTACAGAGGTTGCACCAATCAAAAAATTGCGCCTCCCCACGTTCATGCCGTCATTACTCACGACGTTCACTACCTCCAATTCCAAAACTATCCATTAGCATATTTGGGGACCCCCCCTTAGTCGCTTAAACATCAATAGAACAGCGGTTCTCAGGGGCTTGGGCGACTAGCTAAAAAGCCCGCGAATACTACCACATAACCAAACAAAAATGTTGACTTACACGCCCTTTTTCACGCAAAAGCCCTCTAAAGGAGAGGGCTTTTTAGGAATCACTTCGACTTTCAGTCAAAAGCGAGGTCTCGGGCGGCTTAGCGCCGCATCAAGCAGTCGAATAGAACTGCCAAACAGATTAACGCTTGGAAAACTGAGGTTTCTTTCGCGCTTTACGCAAACCCACTTTCTTTCGCTCAACCACGCGCGCATCTCGACTTACAAAGCCGGCTTTACGCAGCGATGGACGCAAGGTTTCGTCGTATTCCATGAGCGCACGGGTTATACCGTGGCGAATTGCGCCGGCTTGGCCGAAGCCTCCACCACCGCGCACAGTCACGTGAAGGTCAAATTTATCTTTTAACTCAACAAGTTCAAGCGGCTGGCGAACGATCATCCGCGCCGTCTCACGACCGAAGTAATCGTCCAGAGGCTTGCTATTGACAACGATATTGCCTGCGCCTGCGGTCATAAAAACCCGGGCTTTCGCTGACTTTCTTCTTCCTGTTCCGTAGTACTGCGTCATAACTTAACCTTTTTACTATAGCTCAAGCGTTTGAGGTTGTTGAGCGGAATGCGGATGTTCTGAACCCGCGTAAACTTTTAACTTATTTAGCATGGAGTAGCTGAGTTTGTTTTTAGGCATCATACCTTTCACGGCAGACTGAACGGCACGCTCTGGCGCTTTGTCCATCAACTTATCAAAGGTAATTGACTTAATGCCGCCCGGGTACCCTGTGTGATGATAATAGGTCTTATCAGTCCCTTTATTTCCGGTCACGCGGACCTTTTCGGCGTTTATCACGACGATATAATCGCCAGTATCAACGTGAGGAGTGTATTCAGCTTTATGCTTGCCTCTGAGCCTATTGGCGATTTCAGTTGCCATGCGACCCAGAACTTTGTCTGTAGCATCAATAACATACCAGCTATGGGTAGCTGTTTCTTTCTTAGCAGAGATAGTTTTCATTGCGTAACCGATTGTGTAACCGTAGTCATTATTTGTTCCTCATCCACATAATGTGTGACGCAAAATTCTGCGTGCAACGATACAATTGCGAGGGGAATTTGGAGCGCGAATATTACCGAAGAGCCTCGCCTCGCGCAAGAGCGTTCAGCGTGTTTTTTTATTGGCAAAACCCTTGTTGACACTAGGGTTTGTGTTCTCTGCCCAAATATTCATTCGACTGCATCTCCTGAAGCCTGCTCTCAGTTCTCCGAAACTCAAATTTCAACTGTTCACCCTGATAAATTTCAAGAATTGGTGATTCAGCCGAAATGATTAGTTTTACACCGTGGTCATAAAACTCATCGACCAAGCTAATAAACCGCCGCGCCGCATTTTCACTTTGTTCCGTGAAGCGAGGCAGATTACTGACCAGGACTGTCTGGTACAACATCGCTATCTCAATGTAATCATTCTGACTTCGCGGTCCGTCGCATATATCAGGAAAATCAAACCAGACCACCCCGTCGCCACAGAAACGCGTCTTTATCGCCCGACCTTCGATATCGAGCACAATATCGGCCTTACCTGCATCCGGAGACAGCGAGTTGAAGCTTTGGAGCAACACCTCATCTGCTTGAGGGTCTAGGGGATAATGATAAATCTCTGCAGATTCCAGCAGGCGCAATCGGTAGTCGATTCCCGCGTCTACGTTCAATATTTCTGTATTGGCTTCGATCATAGCGATCGCAGGTATAAACTTGCTTCGCTGCAATCCGTTTTCATAAAGGTTCACCGGCTCTACATTCGAAGTCGCAACCAGCGTCACACCATTTTCGAACAACACCTCAAGTAGCCCCGCAAGGATCATCGCGTCGGTAATATCACTGACAAAAAACTCATCAAAACATAAGACACGATTGTTATTGGCGAAGTCCAAGGCAATCTTTTTCAGAGGATCAGCTTCTCCCTGAAAGTCTGTCAGGGCGCGGTGGACGTGGCGCATGAACCGGTGGAAATGCATTCGAGATTTCTGCCTAAAAGGCAAAGAGTCAAAAAAAAGATCCATCAAGAACGTTTTGCCACGACCAACACCACCCCAAAAATAGAGGCCAGGGATGCGTTCACGCTTTGGTTTGGCAAACAGCTTCGCTATTAAACCAGGCTCATCTTCTTGTTTAGTTAGCGCTAGATACAAGTTCTGGAGACGTTCCATAGCGCGCAACTGCGCCACATCGGACTGAATTTCGCCTCTCGATATCGCTGCTTGGTAAAGGTCCAGTGGTCCCATCGGGCAAGCTAACCTTGCACCCGCAATTCGGCTGACAGCGCATGTGCCTCTAAACCTTCGGCACGAGCAATAATCGATGCCGCCCGGTTCAGCTGTATAGCGCCTTTTCTTGAACACCGAATCATAGAACTTCGAACCTGAAAGTCGTAAACCCCAAGGGGAGAAGCGAATCTAGCTGTACCGCTGGTTGGCAATACATGGCTCGGACCAGCACTATAATCACCAACCACTTCAGCGGTGTGCTTACCCACAAATACCGCTCCCGCATTTCGGACACCGGATAACACTTCGTCGGGATTTTCGAGACATAACTCAAGATGCTCAGGCGCCATCTGATTTAACAGCGTCAGCATCTCTTCATTTGATCTGGCTAAGATCAGCGCCCCGCGGTCAGTCATCGACTTATTGATGATATCGCCTCGCGCCATAACAGACACTCTTTCTTCAATCAGGGCCGCGACGTTATCAAGTAAAACGCTGTCGGTGGATAACAGTACCGACTGCGCGAGCTCATCGTGTTCCGCCTGAGCAAACATATCCATCGTCAACCATTCCGGATCAACACTGCGATCGGCCACAATGGCTATTTCCGAGGGGCCTGCAATCATATCAATACCCACGTCGCCAAAGACCATAGACTTGGCTGTTGCGACATAGATGTTGCCCGGACCCACAATCTTATCGACTCTAGGCACAGTCTCCGTGCCATAAGCAAGCGCGCCAATCGCTTGGGCACCTCCAATCGTAAAAAGTCGATCAACTCCACAAAGGTGGGCGGTTGCCAACAGAGACTGATTGATTTCTCCGCCAGGCGTGGGGACTGTCAAAATAAGCTCACCTACCTCAGCCACTCTTGCTGGAACAGCCGTCATGATAATTGAAGAAGGGTAAGCCGCTTTGCCACCTGGAGCATAAATACCCACCCGCTCCATTCCTCGAATGAGCTGACCAAGCTGATTGCCTAATTCATCTTCATAGGACCAGTCAACCTGATTGCCATAGGCTTCTTTTTGTTTCTCGTGATAACTGCGAACGCGCGCAATTGACTGACTAAGCGCTTCAAGCACAATCGGATCTATGCTCTCAACCGCCGAAGCCATTTGTTGCTTACTAATCTCAAGCTCAGCGAACGTCTCGGCACCAATACCATCGAATTTATTGCTGTATTCGAGTAAGGCTGCGTCACCATTGTCCTTAACGTTTTTGAGGATGGTACGCACATCGGTGAGAACATTCTCGTGGTTCTCTTCCTGCACAGATAGCAGGGCTGCAAACTCTTCAGCAAACGATGCAGAAGAAGTTGATAGACGCCGCGGCGTCGATTTTTTAGTTATCAACATTTGTCATTCACCAACCACCGCTGCAAGCTCATCAATCATGTTTTGCATATTACGGTGTTTCATTTTCATGGACACTTTATTCACAATCAGTTGGGTAGAAATATCGGTTATGTGCTCCAGCGTCACAAGCCCATTGGCTTTTAACGTGTTGCCAGTTTCGACAATGTCAACTATGCGATGAGCTAATCCGGTGATTGGCGCTAACTCCATCGCACCGTAAAGCTTAATTACATCGACCTGAATTCCTTTCTCGGCATAAAACTGTTTGGCAGTTTTCTCATATTTGGTCGCGATTTTCAGTCTACTGGGCAATGGCGGCTCGTTTCTTAACCCTGCGACCATAATGCTGCACTGGCCAATTTTCAGATCCAGAGGCTGGTAGTAACCTTCTTCACCGTGTTCAAGCAAGCTATCTTTGCCTGTCATGCCTAGATCAGCAATGCCATGCTCAACATAAGTTGCAACATCAGAGCCACGTAGCAAAACCAATTGCAAATTCTCCCGGTTAGTGTCGAATATCAATTTTCTGGAAGTTTTCATATCATCCAAAGGCTCGACACCTATTTTTGCCAACAATTCAAGTTGGGCGCTCAAAATTCGACCGCCCTTTGCGACCGCTAACGTTACATTTTGATTCACGATATTTTCTATTCCTGTTTTTACGAAGGCGATTTAGCGTGCGAACGCTTCGCTCAACTATCAGGCGCCCGGTACACGTTCATCTGGACTGGATTCGTTTGATTTTTGCACCAAGATTCTGAAGCTTCTCCTCCACCTGTTCATAACCGCGATCTATGTGATAGATACGATTGACGACGGTATCTCCATCGGCGATAAGCGCAGCGATAACCAAACTGACCGAGGCACGAAGATCATTCGCCATCACAGGTGCTGCCTGCAGCACAGTTACGCCTTCTACAATAGCGGTGGTGTTATTTCCCTCCAAGCGAATTTGCGCACCCATGCGATTCATTTCATGAACATGCATGAATCTGTTCTCGAAGATAGTTTCCTTTACAGTCGCAGTACCTTCGGCAATTGTATTCATTGCTAGGAATTGCGCCTGCAGGTCCGTGGGGAAACCCGGATACGGTGCTGTTACTAGACTCACGGCCCTTGGGCGTCGCCCTCGCATATCCAAGTCAATCCAGTCTTCACCAATCGTTACATCTGCACCTGATTCCCGTAATTTGCTAGTGACAACATCGAGATGATCCGGAATCACATCGCGCATTTTTACACGACCACCGGTAGCCGCAGCAGCAATGAGATAAGTTGCTGCTTCAACCCGGTCAGCAATAACATGATGGTCACAGCCACCCAGTGACTCGACACCTTCTATCGTTATGGTATCCGTACCCTGACCAGAAACCTTCGCCCCCATAGCATTCAGAAAGTCCGCCAGATCGATAATCTCAGGCTCTCGCGCGCAGTTTTCAAGTACCGTTGTACCTTCAGCGAGCGCTGCAGCCATCATGATGTGCTCGGTACCGCCCACAGTGCTGACATCAAAAATAAACCGAGCGCCTTTCAAACGTCCATTCACTTTGGCTTTGACGTACCCTTCCTTCATTTCAATAATAGCACCAAGCGCCTCCAGCCCTCTTAGATGCAAATCAACAGGACGCGGTCCTATAGCACAACCGCCCGGCAAAGACACTTCAGCCTCACCATAATGCGCGAGCAGTGGCCCTAGCACCAGAAAAGAAGCCCGCATCTTTCTCACCAGGTCGTAAGGTGCGACGAGACTCTTGATGGTATTTGCGTGAATTTCGATATTCATTTTTTCATCGACAACAACCTCCACGCCCATTGACACCAACAACTCAATCATCGTTGTGATATCTCGAAGGTGCGGAACATTGCTGATTGTAACTGGCTCATTTGCAAGCAAGGAAGCGGCCAAAATCGTCACTGCCGAGTTTTTAGCTCCCGAAGCGCGTAATTCACCTTCGAGACGCGCGCCGCCACTAATTAATAATTTATCCATTTTTTCCTCGGCTGTATTAAGTCAGCAATTTGTACATGGCAAGTCTAGTTGTTTTCTTCTGGAGTCAAGCACTTCATGCTGACTGCATGAATTTCACCGGAATTTATTTTCTCATTCAGAAACCTGTAAACGAGTTGCTGCCTTTTTACTCTACTTAATCCGCTGAAAGCTTCGGAGACCAACATGAGTCCGAGCTTGTTACCCTCTGCTTGCATTGCAACATCACATTCGCCCAGTCCTGCTTCTAACAGGCTTCGAATTTCATCTACGTCCATTTTAAACCTTAATCGTCAATCGGTCGGAAGTGGGGGATGATAACATGACATTGGCTATGTACGGTCAGAATAAGATCCTAGAACCGGAGAACCCTTCGAGTTATTAAATTAAGCGAACTAGGACAGTATTATGTCAAAGAAATCGCTGGCTCGAGACTAGCAAGGCTATCCACGAGAAAACTTTCACTCAGAACTGCTCATGAATAGCATGGCCACCAACTATCGTATTGCCACTCTCAGACTTTATCTGCCCATCAATTAATCGCAATCATGTTGTGATAACTATCCCCTCGGCCCCAGCACTGCAACGATTTTACCGATAGGGATATTCAAGCTGGCGTGGTCAAAAACCTTCTTTGACTTTGCCCAAATGTTACATCAGTCATCACGACATGATCTTTCAAAGGGCTCGCGTTTGTCTAATTGCGTGCAAGCCACTTTTACTACATTCATTACGCCAGATGAAACCTGTTATTGAAAACCTTTGAGCGAGCAACTCTTGCATTAAATGCCATAAACCACTTTAATTGACCGTCTTTCCAACAGGCCATGCCAAGAGAAGTATGCTACTTCTAAGTTTCGCACTACTAGTGGGATTTCTCGTATTGTTCAAAAGTGCAGACTATTTTGTCATCGGCGCAGTAACAACAGCTAGAAATTTTCACGTCTCTCCAATGATAATCGGTCTAACCATCGTGGCCCTTGGCACCTCCGCGCCAGAAATTTTTGTGGCTGTGACCTCTTCACTACAGGGGGAACCCGAACTCGCTATTGGTAATGCGATTGGTTCGAATATTGCCAATATCGGCATGGTCCTAGGTATCACTGCCTTAATCATTCCGCTCCCTTTCCGAAATGACGTACTCAAAAAAGACCTGCCCATCATGTTCCTAGTCACCCTGTGTGCAGGCGTCACGCTGGTAGATTTTCATCTAGGGTTATGGGATGGGCTGCTTTTGTTTGCTTGTCTTGCTACCTTTTTATACCGGTTGGCGCACGAGCACGTCGGAAACAGGAAAGCTGAAAGTGAAGCAGAGAATGACGAACCTGACGCTCAGCCTGAGTCTGCCGCTAATTACGAGCAGGAATACATTGCCGAACTCGATGAGATAACAGACATGAGTCAGCAAAAGGCTGTCTTAACGCTTATTTTAAGCTTGGTATTTCTTCTTCTCAGTTCTGAACTTCTGGTTTGGGCCGTTGTAAAGATTGCCCATCGGATGGGCGTGAGTGAATTAATCATTGGTCTCACCGTCGTCGCCATTGGCACGAGTCTCCCGGAACTTGTCGTATCGGTGACCAGCGCGATAAAAGGGGAAACAGATTTAGCGATAGGCAATATCGTTGGCTCCAATATTTTCAATATGCTTGCGGTACTTTCAATTCCCTGTCTGCTCGCACCCACAGAGATCGCAAGCAACGTTTTTTGGCGTGACTTTGGATTAATGTTCGGGCTGACGGTACTCTTAGGGTTGTTTGCGTACGGCTTTTCGGGCCATTCAAGAATCTCACGCCCTGAAGGTGGTATATTATTAATCGCTTGGCTCGGATACATTGGCTCTCTATATTTTGGTTTCTAGCCTAGGCCCTCGGAAAATTTTGACATGGACAACATTTGATGGTGGCAAGCCGAGCCCTGATTATTCTGATTCTCACGTTTGCAGGCGCCTGGTTGACGAGCTGGTTGATGGGCCGGGATGGTGCACCCGCAACACTCAACCCGGAAGCGAAAAATGAGCCTGACCTTTATATGGTCAACGCCACCATCGATCAATATGATGAGCGGGGCCAACTGAAACATAAGATCAAAGCCTTCAAACTTACCCATTATCCAGCCACAGATATCACAACCCTGGAACAACCAAGGGTCAAGATTTATCTCGAAGACACAGCAAGCCCATGGGACATTGAATCCAATTTTGGCCGCCTGATGCCCAAGTCCAACAACAAGTCGTTGCCCAATCGTGAAGAAGAGGTTGTCGAGCTGAGGGAGCGTGTTTTCGCCCAGCGAACACGGCTTTCTGGTAACTTCGTCAACATTAGGACAGAGCAAATGACTGTTTATCCAGACAGGGACTATCTGGAGTCACGTGTCAAAGTCTATCTCGACGATCAATCAGGGCGCACCACAGCGGGTGCTATGAACGCCTATCTCGAGCAGAATCGTTACGAATTCTTTACTAATGACATCCAGCGAGTGAATACTATTTTGATTCCCGAGGTGAAACCTCACATCGAATAGAGGACAGCGTCAAAAAAAGGTACACTATTCGTTCAATTTAGCGAAACAACTGTCCTGTGCCACAACCTTCAAACCTTATTATCATCATGCTTGGATTGCTATGCGTCACACAGCAGGCCCTAGCGCTCAAATCTGACCGGGAACAACCGATCAGAATTCAAGCAAACAATGGCGTCGTCGACGATGCCGCTGGCAAATCGACCTACACCGGAAACGTGCATATTGAGCAAGGCACTCTAAACATTGTCGCTGATGAAGTTCAGATATTCATGGTTGAAAACGAAGTCGTAAAAATAATCGCCATCACCGATGATCCTGAATTGGAAACCAGCAAACTTGCCCACTTCGAACAAATTGCTGATGACTCAATGGAACTGGTCACCGCTGACGCCACTTTAATCACCTACCTGGTCGAGGACGCCAAACTTCATCTAAAAGGACGGGCACAAATGCAGCAGACCGCTGACAAGTTTTCTGGCGAAATGCTTTATTACGATATCAATCTCGGCATTCTTGATCTGAAAAGCAATGGCTCACCTCAGGATCGCATCGAGATCATCTTCACACCTAAATAAAGCAAAAAGAAACCACAGCAATGCATGAACTCCAAGCGATCAATCTTGCAAAAAGCTACGGCGGTACACCGGTCGTCACGGATGTCACTCTCTCGATTAAAAGTGGACAAGTCGTTGGCTTGTTGGGTCCAAACGGCGCAGGTAAAACCACTTGCTTTTACATGATCGTCGGTTCAATACCCCGTGATGCGGGTCAGATTCTATTCGACAGCAACGACATCACACCAAAACCCATGCATGAGCGCGCACGAACTGGTATCGGTTACCTACCCCAAGAAGCCTCGGTGTTTCGAAAACTGAGTGTAGCGGATAACATCATGGCTATTCTTGAGACGCGAAAAGAGCTCACCCGAGCAGACCGACGTGATCGCCTTGAATCTCTCCTCAAAGAATTCAACATCGGGCCTATTCGAGACAGCTTGGGAATGTCACTTTCGGGCGGCGAACGACGCAGAGTCGAGATAGCCCGCAGTCTGGCTTCGGAACCTGCGTTCATATTGCTTGATGAACCTTTCGCAGGTGTCGATCCAATTTCGGTTCAGGACATCAAGAATATCATCTCGCAGCTATCAGAGCGTGAAATTGGCGTTCTGATCACCGATCACAATGTTCGTGAGACCCTCGACATATGTGAAAAGGCCTACATCGTTAGCGAAGGTTGCATTATTGCAGAGGGGACCACCGAGGCGATTCTGTCAAATGAACATGTGAAACGTGTCTATCTCGGCGACGATTTTCGAATGTAGACGACCATTTTCTTTCAATATCTACCTATCACTTGCAGATATCTAGCTTTCATCAGATATCCCAATTACGACGCTGACTTCCCCGAGTATTCTTAGTATGCTCTGTATGTATTTATCAGTAAAAGGTCGCCCGTTTTTGGCCATAAAAGCCACCCCACATTTAAGGCAAGATAACAAGGTTCTATTCCCTTGGGTGCCTGAGTATGATTAGTCCATGGCAATGAAACCAGCACTCGCGCTCAGGCTTGGTCAGCAACTTAGGATGACTCCCCAGTTGCAGCAGGCGATCAAGCTTTTACAGCTCTCCAGTCTAGATCTACAGCAAGAAATTCAGGAAGCACTGGATTCAAATCTCATGCTGGAAGAACAAACACCAGACGATCCGGTTGACCCTGATGAGGTAAGTTCACTTGATGCACCTACCGAAACTATTGAAGGTGTTTCGAACGACGCTATATCCTCCGACGCTGAAGCAGCAACAGAGGTAAAAAGCGATGAGACCATCGACAGCGGGATCAAGGATAGTGCGCTCTCTGTCGATGAACCGCCGCCTACACTGGACCCAGAAATTGATGGTGATGCTGTTCTGGACATTAGGGATCAAATTTCCACCGAAAGTATTTCTGAAGAATTACCTGTCGATAGCCTTTGGGAAGATGTCTGGGACGAAGCGCCGGCGCCGCAATCCTATTCTGGGGGTAATGATGACGATAACGATTATCTCGACCGTAAAAATGGCGACGGTGTTTCAGTTCAATCTCATCTCGAAGAACAGCTAAACCTCATTCATCTATCCCCCTGTGACGCTCTCATCGCCGAGGCGATCGTGGACGGGATTGACGGCGAAGGCATTCTCACAATTCCACTTGAGGACGTATTGGAAAGTATCCCCAGTGAATACGAGTGTGAAATCGATGAAGTGGAAGCCGTCTTACATCTGATTCAACACCTAGATCCGGTCGGTATCGCCTCCAGAAACCTACAAGAATGTCTTGTTATACAGTTAAAACAGCTTCCAGCGGAAACACCTTGGCGCGCCCAGGCCATCAGTATTGTCGAAGAGCACATTGCGTCCCTTGCTAGCCGAGACTACGCCCTACTGATCCGAAAAACCAGACTCAAGGAAACGGAGCTGCAGGCTGTTATTGCGCTCATCCAAAGTCTCAACCCCAGACCCGGGGCCAGTATCGCCACGACCAACACAGAATATGTCGATCCAGATGTCATCGTGAACAAAAAAGAAGGTCGCTGGATTGTCGAGCTAAACCCCAAGTCAGCACCCAGAGTTCGGGTAAATTCAGAATATGCATCAATGATTAAGCGCGCAGATAACAGCTCGGATAACACTTATTTGAAAAATCATCTTCAAGAAGCTCGCTGGTTTATTAAGAGTCTACAGCAAAGAAATGACACACTCCTAAAAGTCTCAACTAAGATAGTAGAGTTTCAACGAGGCTTCTTCGAATATGGCGCCCAGGCAATGAAGCCGCTCGTGTTGCATGACATTGCAGAAGCGGTTGATCTTCATGAATCGACAATTTCCAGAGTCACTACGCAAAAATACATGCACACACCCGCTGGCGTATTTGAGTTGAAGTATTTTTTCTCTAGCCATGTCAGCACACACACCGGTGGCGAAGTTTCGTCAACAGCAATTCGATCGCTCATCAAAAAAATGGTAAGCGAAGAGAATCCTCGTAAACCGTTGAGCGATAGTAAACTGGCTAAAATGCTGGCCGAACAAGACATCAAAGTAGCAAGGCGTACCATTGCAAAATACCGCGATTCACTGATGATTCCTCCCTCAAATGAACGCAAACAGTTGGTATGACCTGTTGAAAGCGGTTTGTTCATGACCGCTGATGTGCACATGAACTGTCTCGACGGCCGATAGAGCCCACGAGTTTGTAATAACGTAGCCCTGAAAAATTAGTGCCATACGTACCCAACATGGGGAGCCAAGACGAACAAAATCAACAACCATTGCGCGGGATCAAAGACAGGTTGCAATTAGTGCGCGAAGATTATTAAGGGACTGGTAATAGCTAAAGAAGCGCATTTATTGCGCTTTCTGATGAATAAAAATCTACTATCGGGAAACTGATTCCAGAGCACTGGGTATTCGTTTCCTTTTATCCACGTAAGGAGAAGCATTATGCAAATAAACGTAAGTGGTCATCATGTGGAAGTCACAGACTCACTTCGTAGCTACGTTAACACTAAGCTAGACCGCCTTGAACGCCACTTTGACAAAATCATCCACATGAACGTCATACTTAGTGTAGAAAAACAGAGGCAAAAAGCAGAATCGACAATAAGAATTTCTGGCGGTGAAGTATATGCAGACGCTGAATCAGGAGACCTGTACGCCGCAATTGACATGCTTGCGGACAAACTTGATCGACAACTCCTAAAACAGAAAGAAAAACAATACGACAAAAAACATCGCGGTAACGCTAGATAGCCATTGCTCTGGGCCAGCAATGGCCCAGTCTCCTCTCTCTAGAGATTTTAGGTGCCCTCATTTCACTGAATTAAGACACCCAAAGAGCACCTGCAAGCGGTTTTAGTCGGATTTCTTATCTTTTTTGGGTACTTGTGACAGCCAGCGGCTCTACGTTTGGTGGGACAAATTCGATAAAACTTACCTAAACATAGACGCGAACCAACAGGCTGATATAATCTCGCCGCAATTATCCGCTGCATACAGGCAACATGTGGACATAAAATCATTTCTCTTACCCGAACGCACTCAATGCCGAATTTCTGTCACGAGCAAAAAACGCGCGATTGAAGAAGCTTCAAAAAGAATTGCAGCAACAAATCGCTTAATCGATGCCGATGAGGTTTACAGTCATCTAATTGCTCGGGAAAAATTAGGAACGACGGCGCTTGGGCATGGCATCGCAATACCGCATTGCAGACTGGACTCCTGCGATGAAATTATTGGCGCAATGTTCACGCTTGAGGAGGGCGTAGACTTCGAAGCTTTCGATCATGAACCCGTCAAAGTACTCTTTGTTCTATTAGTGCCCACACAGGAGGTTGACGAGCATCTCCAGGTACTGGCAACACTCGCTTCAAGGTTTGATCAGGAGGAGTATCGGCGCGGTTTGTTCGAAGCAAGAACAGACGCCGCTCTTTTTCACGCCGCTACGCATGAGATGAGCTGAATCTGTTTTTAACTCGGCAACAAACACAGAAAAAGTGGTTGGCAAAAAACGAATTAGAGTTAGGAGGAATTTATGATTTCATTGGTTATCATAAGTGGGCGGTCTGGGTCAGGAAAAAGCACCGCGCTCCATGTTCTCGAGGACATGGGCTATTTTTGCATCGATAACCTTCCCGTGAGCCTCTTGCAGCCGCTCATAGGCCGACTGGCAGAAGATCAGAATACAAGCCTTGTCGCGGTGAGCATCGACGCGCGCAACATCCCGGTCGACCTTCAGAATTTTCCGGATATCATTTCGAATATTGACAAGTCTTTTGTTAATCACAGAATCGTTTATCTCGACTCCGGCAATGCAACCCTGGTACGCCGATTTAGCGAGACTAGGCGCAAGCACCCGCTTTCTGATCAAGTAACCGGGTTGAATGAGGCACTCGAACTTGAGACCACATTACTGGACCCCATCTCTTCCACCGCCGATCTTACGGTAGACACGACCAGACTGACGATTCACGAACTTCGAGACCTTATCCGAGAAAGAATTACAGAGAATGCCCACGAGTTCGCGCTCCTGTTTCAATCATTCGCTTACAAGAACGGGGTTCCACTGGATGCCGATCTTGTTTTTGATGTGCGCTGTCTTCCCAATCCTCACTGGAAGCAGGGTCTACGCGCCCTGACGGGACTCGACCTTCCTGTCATTGAATTTCTCGGCTCTGAAGAAGAGGTGCATAAGATGTACGAAGACATTCGAGGATTCCTGACATCTTGGCTTCCCTCTTTCGAGGCAAATAACCGAAGTTATATGACCGTCGCCATCGGTTGTACCGGAGGTCAGCATCGATCAGTCTATATGAGTCAGAAGCTTTATCAGACTTTTTCCCCAAGATGGAAAAATGTACAGATACGTCACAGAGAATTGAGTAACATCAACACCTGATCTCAACAAGATATTTCTAAAGGGCCTTGATAACAAAGATCTACTGCTATGACTCTCGGACTTCACTTTGATAGAACACCGAATAAAAATTCAGAACAAACTAGGCATGCATGCCCGTGCAGCTTCAAGTTTTGTTAAGGTAGCGAATAGATTTGCCGCTAGCATTTCAGTGCATAACGGCGATCAATCTGCAGATGGGAAAAGCATTATGTCGATGATGATGCTTCAAGCGACTATCGGCACTGAAATCCGGCTTGAGCTTGATGGTGAAGACGCAGCAGAAGCACGACTTGCCCTAATAGAATTAATCGACAATCGGTTCGGTGAGGCCGAATAACGAATTGTCATGAACGAATCACTCGAAAAAAGTTATCAGCGACAACGTGAAACTATCCACGAGTTGTTAGAGACCGGACGCTTTAATCAAATTAGAAGCCTGCTAAATGTTTTGCGACCAGCTGACGTTGCAGTTTTACTCGAATCTTCTCCCCCTAAAGAACGAAGAATAGTCTGGAATCTTTTCTCAGAATCGGATCAGAGTGAAATTCTTCATGAAATTGATGAAGATTTTATTGAAGGTCTACTTGGTGACAAATCCGCCGAAGAGCTGTTTCCGGTAATTGATCAGATCGTTTCAGACGATGATTTGATCGACGTGCTGCAACACTTGCCTGACACCATCACCTACCAGCTCCTTCAATCGATGACGACGCAGGACCGGGCACGGGTTGAGACGCTGCTATCTTATCCAGAAGATACTGCAGGTGGCTTGATGGATACAGATACTATTAGCGTGCGCCCCCGAGTTTCAGTTGATGTTGTACTTCGTTATCTTCGGCGACATGAATCGCTGCCTGCCACGACCGACAAAATTTTTGTCGTTAACAGCCAGAATAAGTATTTAGGGCTGGTACACCTCAGCAAACTGGTGGTTTCAGATCCGTCCAGCACGGTTAGGGAAATAATGACAACGGAATTCGAACCCATTGATGCCGAGACACCGGAGACTGAGGTTGCATCGAAATTTGAACGTTACGATCTAATATCCGCACCAGTTATTGACAAAGATGGCAGTTTGATCGGCCGAATCACGATTGACGATGTTGTTGACGTCATCATGGAACAGGCAGACAAATCGCTTTTAGGGTTAGCAGGGCTTGCTGAAGACGAAGACACATTTGCACCGATATTTAAGACTGTCCGCAGCAGAGCAATATGGTTGGGCGCGAACTTAGGTACAGCTTTTCTCGCCTCAGCCGTCATCAACATATTTGAAGACACTATCGAAAAAGTCATCGCACTAGCGATTTTAATGCCAATTGTCGCCAGCATGGGTGGCGTAGCGGGCAGCCAAACTCTGACCTTAGCGATAAGAAGTGAAGCGCTTGGACAGCTTGTTGACAGCAATCAAATTTGGCTTATAAAAAGGGAGCTGGCGGTAGGTGCGATTAATGGATTTGTATGGGCTGCTATTGTGGCTGCGGCCGCGACCATCGTATTTGATGACATGTTGCTAGGCGGTATTATCGCCGCTGCTCTTATTCTTAATTTACTCATCGCCGCGCTTGCCGGAGCAGTATTACCCGGAGTACTAAAATCAATCGGGGCAGACCCAGCAATATCGGGCTCAGTAGTGCTTACAACTGTTACTGATGTCGTTGGCTTCATGTCTTTTCTAGGGCTAGCTTCATTTTTCTACGCCTAACCCTAAGCCACAGGAATCAATCATGACAGAAGAATATTTCGACGACGAATTTGAAGAGCGTGGTCCGAGCAAATCCCAGAGAAAGAGAGAGATGCAATTGTTAAGAGATCTCGGGGAGAAGTTACTATCATTACCGGTCGACCATCTAGAGAAAATATCGGAACCAGCGATTATCGTAGCCGTACAAGACTGCAAAAAAATCACTAAAGGCAACGCGAGAAAGCGTCAAATACAGTTCATAGGGAAGCTACTAGCAAAATCAGACATCACTGAAATTCAGGCAATGGTTGATCGTTTTGATGCCAGTTCCAGATCACACGTCACCCAGTTTCATAAACTGGAACAGTGGCGGGAGAGATTGATTGAGGGTGATAATAATGTGCTAGATGAGATCTTCACCCGATTTCCTGGGGTTGATCGACAGCATCTGAGACATCTAACACGCAAAGCCGTTACTGAAAGAGAGCAATCAATCGAACCCCCGCTGCAATATCGGAAGCTGTTTCAGTACTTGAAATCCCTTGAACTCGAATAATGGCGACGAAAAACCTGCATCCTCAAAGTTATTATCTGCGCTTATCGAAATCAAACATGGAGAACCAAAGGTGCCATTCAGCATCTGTAAAATAAGATCACCCATTAAGGGCTTTCAGGAAAAAATTCTGCTCCAAGACTGACACCGGCTGTATCATATAAAACACTTAGTGCAGAACAGGGCGCATCATTCGAAGCCAAGGTCGGTAATATAACCCCGGATACGCGAAGTCGATAAGCAATGCTCTTGCCTGCATCAACACATTTCCCACCGCCCACAGCAATCAGACGGTCTAACCTTCTTTTGCCAGATTAGATACATGGCGCTCAATCTCAGGCAAAGAACACTCTCCGTCGAAGGTTGATACAACAGGGTCATTATTTGAACTGCGAAGACTATCCGATATACGCAGACCATCACTGACCTGTTCGCGTTTTGATATCAAAACACCTGTCCGCTTTGCATTCAACAAACTCAAGTAGCGCCCGACGTGATTCGCTACACCCGCCCCCTGAATATATCGTTGGGGAGAGACAAAAACTCTGGAGGGCGGCTCTCCTTTACCTGTGAAAACTTCGTGCGGATAATAGGGTTGGGGATTATCTTGCATCGCTTCCACCCCTAGTTCGTTTCATGGAAATAGCCCATATCTTATGCGGACCCAAACTAAACCTTGCGGTAAATTTTTTCCATTACCCGTACTGGTTCCAACAAAGACCACTCAGTGGGACCAACCGCATAGCCCCTAGGATGAGGAGGACCTTCTCTTACGCCTAGGCTGGCCATGACACGAGCATCTTTGTAGTAACCGCTGGCAACACAAATCTGGATAAATCTTACGAGTTCTGGTTGTTTAACTCTAAATTCGTTGACCACTCGCTCGCTCTGAATTTCGCTTAAAGTGCCGAAATCCACACCAAATTGTTGAATTGCAGCTGTTAAAATGTGATCGCAAATTTGTTCCGTGGCTTCGGTATTTTCTGCAAAACGCTCGAGGATACTGGGGAATATCTCAGTATCAGTCGCCGCCGGCATCGTTCCATTCGCAGGAATCATCATATTCGCGACAAAGTGCAATACTTGTCTCTCGTGCTCTGTAAACGTGCTATCACTTGTGATCAGTTCGGACATTCTTACTCCACTGATATTCGTTCAATCAAACGAATCACCGCTAGTCAAAGAGATTCGCCAGTCGCTTCTTTATTGCATCGGCAATGTAAAGAGCAAGCGCCTGAATCGTGCTGGTAGGATTAACGCCGGCAGAAGTTACAAAGATACTACCATCGACAATAAACAGGTTTTTCACGTCATGACTTCGACCCCACTCATTAACAACCGAGGTCTGGGGGTCAAGGCCCATACGCGCGGTACCCATATTGTGCCATCCAGCAACTGCAAGGGGTCCGTGGCTACTCACCTCATAGGCACCTGCGGCGATCAGCGCTTCCTTCCCTCGAGCCATGCCGTGATCGAGCATCCTGCGACTGTTTTCACTCAGTGTGTAGTCAATCTTCGGTGCAGGCATGCCATCAGAATCAACTAAATTTGGATCCAAAGTCACTGTATTATGCAACTCCGGAAGGTCCTCGCAAATGATAACCATCCCCGCAGACTTATCGAACTCGCGCAAATAGGCCTCGTGGTGCCGTTTTCCCCAAGGGATAGTGCCCGCCGTCATCCCACTAACGGCGGTATTCACAAGCCCCTTGCCTCTAAAGATTTCCATTGTATAGCCGCGCAAATAGCCACGGGACTCATCTGTCTCGTAAAACTCCTGACTCCAAATGCAACAACCACCTGGACCTTGGTATCCTTTTAAGGGCTGATCAAACATTCCCTGGACATGGGCATAAGGGTGAAACATTAAGTTTTTCCCGACCATACCACTACTGTTTGCAATACCATCGGGGAATGCAATCGATGTTGAGTTCAGCAGTAATCTCGGTGTACCGATGCCGTTACAGGCAACAACAACAACTTCCGCTCTTTGTATCTGCTCATGACCACTCTCATCGAAGTAGATCACACCCGATGCCATACCCATTTTATTAACAGTGATTTCCTTTACCCGACAGCGTGTGCGAAGCTCAACACCAGCTCTTAGCGCATGTGGCCAGTAGGTAATATCGGTACTGGCTTTGGCTCCCTGCGAGCAGCCAGTGGTGCATGGACCCAAATTGACGCATTTGTCCCGACCATCGTACGGTTCAGTTGCGATAGCGCTATCCGAGGGCCACCAGTGCCAGCCTTTTTCATTAAATCCACGGGCTAGAGTCTCACCAAGCACACCAAGGGGCACCGGGGACATCGAAACCTCTTTATCAGGATACGCAGGGTCGCCTTTGAGCCCAGCAACCCCCACCATTTGATCGTTTTCCGCGTAAAATGGCTCTAGCGTCTGATAGTCAATCGGCCAATCATCGGCCACACCATCTAGGCTTTTAACTCTAAAGTCCGAGGGATGAAACCGAGGGAAATGCGCTGCATAGAGAATTGTCCCGCCGCCGACCCCGTTAAAATTAGCCACTTTTATCGGGGAATTTTCTTCGTTAATTGGATAGTCAACAGTTCGTTTACGTGTATTAGGGCTGTAACTGAATTCTCCGAAGGACTTCAGTTCCCAATCCAGACTCGTGGAGGGATAATCCGCAGGATTCATCCAATCACCTTGCTCCAGACATAAAATCTTCATTCGGGTCTCTGCAAGACTCCAGGCCATCGCTGCACCAGAGGCGCCAGCCCCGATAATAAGCACGTCTACTGGATCATTTGACACCAACTTCTCCTTCGAGGGTTTTACAGACATTGTTTATTAGCCTTAAGCAATTTTCAATGCAGCACATTGAATCAACCAACAAACGTAAAACAATACCATGGCTGCTATTTAAAATCGGTTGCACTATGTCTTTCAGGCACTCGCAACTCTTCAGGACCCCATGTTCTCTCTACCTTTCTTCCTCTGGAGACAGCGCGTCTCTCTTCCAACTCTCGTGCCCAACGTACAACATTCTTGTATGAAGATACGTCCAGAAATTCCTGCGCATCATAGATATTGTGGATAACCAAGGCGCCGTACTAGGGATACACAGCGATATCTGAGATATTGTAATCATCACCGCATAGGAATCTGCGATTGGCAAGATTTTTATTAAGCACATCCAACTGGCAACTCCTTTTCATGGGTCGCACCGGCGACAGGACGATTAATGTTGGCAAATTTTCCGCCATTAGAAGAGTCCCACTGCCAGACTTTTGGTGGAGTATAGGAGGGTAGATCGCTCATAATTTGTGTCCTTGCCTTGTTTCGCGAAATTGTACGTATCAATAATCAAAATAACATTGTTAACTAAAAAGCAAAATTACCTCCGAAGTTTTAGATGGGCAATGTCGCACCCCCGCGCTAGTTTATTGCCACTGACTTGCTTGATCTGAGTCAACAGCATCCCACATCAAGTCCCTTAAAGTATCGCCATATCAGAACAGTTAATCTATGAAAGGGAGGAATCGATGACAAACATATTAGTGGTACTAGACCCCGAGCAACCCCACCACACAGCACTGGAAAGAATAATGGAAATCCACCCTACCGCAGACGTCGAGTA
Source organism: Pseudomonadales bacterium (assembly GCA_964228885.1). Taxonomy (GTDB): domain Bacteria; phylum Pseudomonadota; class Gammaproteobacteria; order Pseudomonadales; family Azotimanducaceae; genus UBA4582. The sequence goes on from CAXRCG010000278.1 coordinate 75,013, forward strand.
CAAAGTAGATCTCTATTTCGATGCTGCGCCTGTTATGGCGATGGAAGCCTGCTCAAACTCTCTTCAAGAAAGCATCTCGCGTAAACAAATCGCGGTAAACGAATTGGTCATGCCTTTTAGACAAATGGGATACCGCATCACCACAGAGGTGATACAAATCCACAGGTTCTATGAAGATATCATCAAGAGTGCACGAGATTTCAACGCAGACTTCGTTTTTAAACCTGTCCGACAGCACGGTACACTCAAGCGTATGTTCTATACCTCAACCGATTGGAACCTGATTCGAATGTGCCCGACAGCACTATTGCTCGTCAGTGCTCAGGGATCGCTCAGAGGCAAACCAGTCATTGCTTCTATCAACATTGAAGATGAAGATTCTGCTCATCAAGAACTCAACCGAATGGTGCTAGAACGCGCAAACGCGCTGGCCGAAATTCTTGAAACGGAAGTTCACCTCATTTATGCCTATAGCCCTGCTATCGTCATGGGTGCCGGCGCAGATCCGATGGCGTTTCAGATTGCCAAAGATAGACATAGCGCAGATTTCAAAAAAACGAGCGTTCTCGCTGCATCGAACAAAATTCTAGCGTCCAACACAAAGCTGCGTGAGGGAAGCCCCAGTGCAATTGTGACAGAGTACGGAGAGGAAGTTGACGCAGGAATAATCGTACTAGGGACAGTGGCAAGAAGTGGCATTTCAGGACTATTTATTGGCAACACAGCCGAATCGATGCTGGAAAAAACCGACCGTGACATGTTTGTCATCAAACGCGAATCCTTCGAATCCCCGATATAGAAGAATCGAAGACTTAACCTTCTAAACACTCTTTTCTAAGGGTAAGATGCCCGTTTTCGAGCAGTTTACATTCCATGTGTTTAATTCTTTTCTCAGTCGACCCCGACGATGAACACCACCTTGTCGTGGCTGCCAATCGTGATGAACAGCATGCCCGGCCAACAGCCAAAGCAGACTACTGGCCAGACCATCCGGCACTGCTTGCTGGACGTGACCTTCAGGCGGGAGGGACTTGGCTAGGGGTCACAAGGTCTGGTAGATTTGCCGCCGTCACAAATTTCGCGGAGTCACCACCCGACCCTATTCCGCCAAGATCAAGAGGCGACCTCACGAGCAACTTTCTCACAAGCAACATTGACTGTGACGAATACCTAGCTGAAATTCACAACCGGGCACACGAATATCGCGGCTTTAATCTCGTCGTTAGCAATGGAAAACAGGTTTTCTATTACAGCAATCGAGACAAAAACATAAGGCGTCTCACCAAAGGTCACTATGGTCTTAGCAACCAGCTTCTGGATTGCAATTGGCCGAAGGTCAACTCAGCAAAAGCCGAGTTAAATGCAGCAAGAGAACAAAATTATCCGACTGAAGATCTGTTTCGGTTGCTCAAAGACAGAGGCACAAACGAAGCCCATAGCGCCAGATTTATTCTAGGCCCGACCTACGGCACCTGTGCAAGCACTGTTGTAAAGTTACACCCCAAAGGTTTCCATTTCGAAGAACGTTGTTATGCGCCAGACGGGGAACAGGCTTCAGGCAAAGCTTTCGTCGTAGATTAAGACTCAGCATATGAAGGCTCAACAGATGACGTCATACCTTTGGCCTCTTCCGGTACAAAAATTTGCTTGACATCATGAGCCACCAACATGTTCACCGGTACCAGCACCAGAGTGATCAGCGTCGCGAAAAGAATCCCAAATCCCAGAGATATGCCCATCGGGATCAGGAACTGGGCTGTTGTTGACTTTTCAATGAGCAGCGGTGCTAAGCCGAAGAATGTCGTTAAGGATGTCAGAATTATTGGCCTGAAACGAACCACCCCAGCGTTTAGAACACTATCGACGACTGATTGACCTGTGGCACGCAACCTATTCACTTGATGGACCAATACGAGACTGTCGTTAACAACTACCCCGGTCAATGCTAACAATCCCATCACGCTCATCATAGAAAGTGTATATCCCATCAACCAATGCCCTGCTACTGCACCAATAAGGCTAAAAGGGATGACCGACATCACCAGCAGCGGCTGTGTATAGGATTTGAGTGGCAAAGCCAGCATGCAATAGATAGCAAAAAGCACCAATAAAAGACCACTTTGCAGGCTACCAAAGCTTTCTCTCTGCTCACGGGCTTCACCTTCCATTGCATAGGCAAGCCCTGGATATCTGCTAACCAATTGATCCATATACGCTCTGATCTCGTTCTGCAGCACTGTCATATTGGTTTTTGTTTTCTCAACCTCTGCCGTAATGTTGACTGTGCGATAGCGGTCTATTCTTGTAATTCGTTGTGGCCCCTTGCCAGGGCTCAAGGTGGCAACATGTTCAAGAGGCACTTTGCGACCTGCTGGCGTTATCACTAGCATTTCGCCCAGAGTTGAAAAGTCGGATCGTTCACCAACGGGCAATCGCACTAACACCCGGATATCATCTCTGCCTCGCTGTATTCGCTGAGCTTGAAAACCCTGAAAAGCTTGACTCACCTGACCTAAGATATCGTTGCGAGTCAGACCAAGCACGTGCCCCTGCGGCTTTACATCTATACGCAACTCTTCCTTTCCGTTAGATAAAGAATCAGCTATTTCGTAAACCGTTGGATAACTCTGCAGATGTTCTTTTATTTCATTCGAGGCTTGCTCCAAGGTTTCAAGGGAATTGGCACTTAATTGAACATTGATTGGATCTCCTACTCGAAAGAAACTTGCCCTGAAGGTGATTGATTCCGCACCGGGAATCGGGCCTATGAGTTTTCGCCATTCACTGATGAGCTGATTAGTACTGATTTCTATATTCCGCTCTTCCGGCGGCACCAACTCAAATTGCACACGTCCAAACTCGGATCCCCTCGAGCTTCGGGAAGACCCTGTGCTAGACATCACATGCTTGACGATACTGACCTCAGTGACAGGATCAATGTACTTTTGTTGCAACGTTTCTGCTGCTTGAAATATCTTGTCGATATATCGATCTGTCACTTGGAACTGCGTACCCACCGGCATTGTGAGTGTCGCCACTGCTCTTTCACCTTGAATCTTGGGCATAAAGGTGAATTTCGTCCATCCACTCATGATTAACGAGACCATCAAGAATAAAACGCCGAAAAATGTCGCCAAGGTGGCAAACCGGTGTTTCAAAAGAAAAAGCAATGCGGGTCGATAGTATGCAACTATTGCGTTTTCAAAACCATCGGCGAAGTTACGCTGCCACTGACTCAATTTCCCGGGCTTCTCTGAATCATAGCCCTTCCCTAACTTCTTTAAATGCGCAGGTAACACAAGCTTTGATTCAATCAGAGAAAAGAAAAGTACACTAATAACAACCGCAGCCACGGGCCCCAAGATAGCACCAAAACGCCCCTCGATAAAAGTCAGAGGCAGGAATGCAACCATAGTGGTTAACACCCCAAATGTGACCGGTACAGCAACATCCATAGTCCCATTGATCGATGCATCTATCCCAGAGTCGCCATTCTTAAGGCGTTGATAAATGCTTTCACCTGTCACGATAGCATCGTCGACAACAATCCCCAGTACGACGATAAACCCAAAAGCGCTCATCAGATTAAGCGTTATGCCGAAAACACTCATCAACATAAATGCGCCAAGAAAACTAATCGGTATTCCGACGAAAACCCAAATCGCAATTTTGGGTCGGAGAAATAATGCTAATAAACCTATCACCAAAAATGCACCCTGAAACGCGCTGCTACCCAGCACACCTAATCGGTTTTTTAGCTGTTGCGCATCGTCATCCCAATAGGTGAGTTTGATACCTACCGGCAGGCGGGGTTGCTGTTCGGTAATATAGTTTCTGACCAGTTCAGAAATTTCCAGCGCACTCTCGTTACCCACTCGTTCTACCTGTATCAGTGCGGCAAAGTCCCCATCAAATTTTGTTTTGATGGCATCCTCCTCAAAACCATCCTGAACCAGTGCGACATCCCCAACCCGAATAATACTGCCATTAGCATTCGTCTTTACTACGATGTTCTCGAACTCTGATTTTCGATACGCTTGGCCCTTAGACCTGATCAGCACATCTCCACCCTGTGTACGCACGTTTCCTGCAGACAAATCGATAGAACTGGCTCGAATGGCCGTTGCCAATTGCGCTAAACTCAGACCGTATTCCCTTAACTTATCCTGAGACGCTTCAATAGCGATTTCGTATTTTCGGACGGCGTCGAGTGACACCTGACTGATGCCGGACATTCGACTCAGGTCATCGCGGATCCGTTCGGCATAGCTCCGGATTTCCTGCTCCGAGTACTTTCCGGCGACAACCACCGTAATTACACCCCATTTCCGTTGAGCAAGACTAATTACCGGCTTTTCTGCATCTGCAGGAAAGGTGTTGATAGCATCGACTCGTGTCTTGACTTCATCCAGTACAATCCGAGGATCACGGTCCTCATCAACTTCAATATTAACGCTTGCGCTTCCTTCCACCGAGACGCTCGTTAGTTTTTTGATGCCATCTAGACCGTCGACGGCTTCCTCTATCCTTACCGCCAGACCAAGCTCGGCATCCTCAGGGGTCGCGCCCCGTAGGGGTACCGAAACTCTAATTGTTTCTGGGTCGGACGAAGGAAAAATTTCGATCGCAGTTTCATATGAGAGCGCGAAAGCCCCACCGAACAACACCGATATCATTAGCAAATTTGCGGCAACATCATTCCGAGCAAACCACGCAATCATTTCTCGACTCCCGCTCTCTGATTGACTGACCTACCTGCATCTTTCTGCGGCTTACCGGCAATTCTAGCCGATGTACCCGATATCACTTGACCTAACGGCGTTGTCACCAGCTCGTCCCCAATCTCTAAACCTGTCGCAATAATCGCGTCAACACCGTTCTGCCAAGCGATTTCGATTTCTTTTCGAAACAGCACCCCATCTTTTACAATATAAACATAGGTATTTTGATAAATCGTTTTGCTTGGAATCACTATTGCACCTTTGAGCACCCTACCGGATATCTCAGCCGTGACATATTCGCCTATTTTGAGAGGACGGGCGGATAAGTCCTCTGTTCTAAACGGATCTTTAATTTGTGCGATCACGTGTAGTTGTCGAGATATTTCGTCAATAGCACCCTCGGTTCGCACAATTTCTCCTTGCCACTTTCGCTTTCCACCCAGTTCGGATGAAATCTCAACTATCGGTCGATGGATGCTTTCTTCTTCAGGCAAGTCGACAAATTCAAGGTCCGTATTGCGCAGAGGTAATCGCACCTCGACCAAGTCGGTCGCATAAATTTCTGCCAACTGCGCACCATTTGAAACCACTTGGCCAAGATCTACCATTTGCTGGAGTACTCGCCCGGCGAATGGCGCCACAATTTTTGTTCGCTCCAAATCAAGTTTCGCTTTCGTTAGCGTAGATCTTGCAGATAGGACACGCGCCTTCGCCGCTTGCAACTGGGGTTTTCGCAGCGCGAGGGCCGAGGGCTTTTCATCCGGCGCACTCAATCGTTGCCAATCAATAAGTGCCTGTTCTGAGCGGGCAAGCTCTTGCGCCTCAGCTTGCAACGCATCCATCAGACTCGCCTCGGCAATATTGACGTTAGCGTCATATTCACGCGAATCGATATCAACCAACTTATCTCCCTGCTTAAAAAAGCCACCTGGTCGGAACTTTTGGTCGATATTGATGATCTGCCCACTTACCTGCGACACAACCATCGATTGTGTTCTTGGCTGCGCACTACCATAACTGTTAATAATCACTTGATAATCACGGGAGCGAATTTTCACAGTCTCTACTAGGGTCTGCGGTGATGTTGCCGGTCTGCTTCGGTTTAACTCCGGTGGGTTTCTCAGTATTAGAAATCCAGCACCCATCAGCAGAGCGAGAGTAACTATAGGTACAATTATCCTAATCATGTTTCTAATAATCTCCACCGAGTGCCAAAAGTAAATCGACCCGATTTTTTAGTTGTTGGTTCTGAAGCTGTATGAGCGTTGTCTGGGCGTCAAAGGCGCGGCGTTGAGATTCAAGTACTGTTGTATATGGCGCAAGACCTCGTTGATATTGATCAAAAGCCAGCTCCAGGGCAGCGTCCGCGTTCTGCTCAGCTTGGACGAACGCTTCGTAACGAGCGTTCAAAGCCTGCCCGCGACTCAATGCATTTTCAACCTCCGCCAGTGCCCTGAACACAACTTGAAGGTAGCGTTTTTCTTTTTGCTCAAGACGAATTTTGGCTTGCTGTTCTAGCGCAGCGAGCCTTCCACCCTGAAAAAGGGGCTGAATTAGACTAGCAGCCGCACGCCACACGAGAGATCCGCCATCAAGCAACTGATCAAGTTCTTGACTTGAATCTGAAAGAGAACCGGACAAATTCAGAGTCGGAAATCTATTCCTCTGCGCAATCGCGACTCCGGCATCCGCAGACAAAAGCTCAAGCCATGCTTGCTGAATATCCGGTCTTCTTTTTAACAGGTTAGCAGGGATTCCCGCCGCGATAGGCTCCAAATGCAGAGATTGCAGGTTAGCAGGTGCAATCAACTTCGCCGCGGGGTAGTCGCCGAGCAAGAGTTCCAAACGCGTCAGCGACTCAAACTGAACTTGTTGCTGGCTAGCAATGCCGGCTCGTTCCAATTCAAGCGTGTTTCTAGACAGATACACATCCAACGCATCATTTAGCCCACTTCGATATCCCCTTTCTATCACATCAAGTGACTCAGTCAGATTAGTGAACCGTTGATTCAACAGTCCAAGAAGCTGAGTAGCTGAACTGGCATCAAAACCGGCGTTCACAACGTCCCTTACGAGTGTCCGCTTTGTCTCTAGGTAACTCGCTTGCTGACGTGCGAGATCAATTTGCGACCGTTGTTGCGCGGCATTTAGCTTGCCCCACAAATCCACTTCGTATCCTGCCGTCAAACTTAGCCCGAATTGGGTGGCAGACCCGATGCCAGTGTCATCGCGTTGAGTTGAAATAGATAGACCCAGATTCGGCCACAATGTGGAATCAGATATTCTGACATTTTGTTCCGCTAGCCTTACAGCAGCGGCTTCTTGGGCGAGCGTATGATTTGCCTTAATTGCTTTCTCAACCAGAAAATTCAGGTCTGCAGACTTAAAGGATCCGAGCCAGGCAAAGGCCGAAAACTGATCAAAAGTGCGCTGCGAGTAATCAGCGGGCAACGAGTCAACGCCAAGAGTATTAAGGTCAGCTTCCGGTTCAGGCAGCGCACCAACGCAGGCAGTGAGCAGCAGAAGGCTAAGCGGGGGTAACGAAAATTTCATTGATCGAAAAGCCGAGGTATTAGTTTCAGAGTAACTCTTATCATACGAGACAGAGTTTCATTTCCGTCGATACAAAATAAGATTGTTTCACTCACGAAAACTATATTTAAACCCATTTTCGATTGGAATTTCCTTGCGCATCTCATGCAATGACGCCAAATCAAGTTTGCATTTAATAACCGCTTCACCATCAGTGCAAGAAACTACAATATCTCCCCATGGCCCTACCACCATGCTGTGGCCATGAGTCATCCGACCTGAGTCATGGATACCACCCTGGCAGGAAGCGATGCAGTAGCTGAAGTTCTCAACAGCCCGCGCTCGCATCAGCACTTCGAAATGTGCTTTGCCTGTGATTGTAGTAAACGCCGAAGGGATGGCAAAGCACTCAGCCCCCCTTAGAAACAACGCACGATATAGATCGGCAAAACGAATATCATAACAAACAGATAAGCCGACCCGACCAATTGGGGAATCAACCACTACTAGCTGCTCGCCTGGCTCAAACGTATCAGATTCGCGATAACTTTTCTGATTGTCGTGAACATCAACATCAAACATGTGTCGCTTATCGTAACGACCAATCTGACGACCGGCTTCGTCGTAAACGAGAGAAGCCGCTCTTACTCTGCCGCCGTCAATGTAAGTTCCATCAACCCGCACAGGTACCGGCAAAGTTCCTCCAAAGATCCAGCAACCGTATCGCTGGGCTTGCTCAACCAGAAATTGGCGCACAGGTCCCTTATTGGTCGCTTCCCGTTCTGCAATAGAACGGGTCTGATTACTGCCAAGGGCGGCAAAGTTTTCAGGCAGGAAGACGGCTTTAACGCCTTCCGATGCCGCCTCCTTGATTAGCGCCTCCGCGCGTTTCAAATTCAGATCGACCCGCTGGCTGCTCACCATTTGAATCACACCAATTGTAGGCTCTTCAACAGGAACGACGCTATCCTCCGTCAATTATAATCCTTCAAGTACTTCGGTGGGATCTTCCACTGGTCCCGGTGTTTGGGTTGTGGACTCTTCGGCAGCACCGGGAACCGACATGTCACGAACCGAATCGTTAAAAATCGAAACAAACTCAACCACGGGCTCTTCGACAGTGCCGGAAACCTTGTATTTTGCACTACTAAACTGAACTATTTGTTTTTCAAAAACTTTCTGGGCGACCCAAACACCAGCGCCAACCAAAGGACCTGTGGCAATAGCTGAATAAGCAGCATACCAAGGCAAGTTTTGGCTCAAGGGGAGCGTGACGATCATGTCACTATCAATTTCCTGATTAACAAGGCTAACCTGGCCACCGACCCGGAAGCTACCACTGGAACCCTTAACTGCTATGGGATCCACTATTCTGATTTCGCCTTCGCGTATGTTTATGTTTCCGCTAACTTCACTAAAACTAAAACCCTGATTGATAATATCCGAGAAATCGAATCGGAGTCTTCGGGTCAATGATGCAAAATCAAAGATTCCCAACACCTTGAGCGCACCCGCGCCAGAGTCCGCCTGCACAATTCGACCATTACTACCCTGCAGTCCAACGCCACCATCAACTTTCAATAAATCGACCATTGCTGGAGATCCGGCCCAGAGCACATCGGCTTCAAACTCAAAATTTTTACTTTCGATACTGGAAGCATATCCCCACTGCGCAAGCGCTTGATCCAACTCTGGTACCAGTACGTGTCCATTGAAAGTGCTTACTTGCTTTCCATTTTCATCGACTGACCAACGCACGACCGAATCTTCCAATATTTGCAGACCTTTAACCGAAGCCGTTAGATTTTCCAGTCGGCCGCCGGATTCAATTGGGCGATAGTCAAAAGACCACATGCCATAGTGTTCATCGTCGATCATTAGTTCTTTAGTTTTGAAATTTAGCGCAGTAATACTCGCAGGATCCTGTCCTTCGAGCGGGTCTATCTGCTCTTCTCCCTCTCCGATTTCGTCGGATAAAAAGCGTAAGTAATCAAATGAAATTTCTAACGGTTCTGATTCAATGTCGGGTACGTCAATAATTCCCGACAACATTTCATTTCGAAGTCCTACACTCCAAGCTAAGTCTTTTCTGGTGATATATGTTCTGACATTCTCAAGTTCGACACCAAATGCCGAGAGATCTGTAATATCGACTTCAATCGCACGTAGTTGACTAGCCAGTTCAGACTCGATTGAAATCGTACTCTCGCCCTGAATTGATTCAAACAACCTTTCCCAGTCTTCAAACCTCACGTAATCAAGTGAACCAGACACATCGAACCGGTCGAAAGCCACGACTCCGAGGGGGGTGTCGCCAAAGTGCACCCGACCACCAATCAGTTCCCCATCGAGGATTTTCAGCGACGCAAAAACATTTTCTTCAACCTGTATATCAACCTTATCTCCATCCGCGTGGAATGTGTGGATGTAGTTGACAATGGCTACCTCATCAGCAGGTTTCCCCAACGGCGCGGGCAGATCAACATGAACACCAACCAGATCTGAAGTCGCTTCAACCCAAATAGGTGCCGCATCTTGCCCTAATGGAATATGTACATTGACATTGTAGTCAAGCAACCCTTCCATCTGAGTCATAAGCACCTGGTTTGACCACTCCTGTAGGTCTCTCGCACTCACGGTTCCGTCGATCTGAACATTAGTTTGACCTTGCTCTGCAATCAGCTCGGTGTTGATGATCCCTTTCACAGATTCTTCGAAAATCGTGCCTGTAAATCCGGGGGACCTTAGCCCAGTCACAGTTTCATATTCGATAAGACCCGATAAACCCTCAATTTCAAGATTAAACAGCGGCATAGACAAACGCGCATCGAAGAGGTCAACGTCAACTCCAACATTCACGACGTCACCTGCACGCTTGCCAATTGGAACATCAAGATTGAGGTCACCGGTCAAAAAGCCCTCCCCCTGCCAAGTCTCCGCCATGCGCCTAGTCGCGTCAGCAATCGGCGTATTGTTCAACAAATAAATCCCGCTTTCGACGTCTGCTTTAAACCTGCCATTAACCAAAACAGAATCTGTTGTTCCATCGGGATGAACCGGCACTCTAAAACTTGCCGAGGTCAACTCGTTGCCGATTACTTGGCCGACAATGTTATTTGAGTATATGCTGTTATAGCCGACGAAAACGGTCGCGCTCATATCGACGATCTTCGGCCATTTCGGATCGTAGTCGAACTCCACTTCGGAAGCCTTGAGATAAAGTTCATGCACCTTTCTATCTCTTGGTTCACCTCTATAAAGTGAACCATGAAGGACCATCCCGCCTTCGTTTGCTCGTCCAGAGACCAAGGCTCGATTTATCCAGTCCCGAACTTGCTGAGGCAAAACGCCTGGTAAATATCTACCAACATCTCCCAATTCACCCGCGTTAAGTCCAACTTCGACACCCCAGGTTTGATTTTCGCGCAGTGATGGAAGATTAAGATGCACTCGCCCGGAGGCAGATAGATTTCCATCAGTCACCCGCACAAGGTCACTAGATATTTGAAGTAATTGATGCTCTGTGCCAATGTTCTGCGAGAGGTAATTGAATCGCGCATGTGCGCTATCAAAGCGCCATGCTTCCGGAAACATTGCCGCAAAATTTAAGCTAAATGGTTGCTCGTTGTGGACATCCAGATACCCATCCGTCAGCGTTGTCGAAACATAGCCATTAAGTGAGCTGATACCAGGAATGACTTTGTGGGCATTAATCTGAACGTCCAACAATTCCGCAGAAAGCTTCAAGCTCGAGAGACCCGATGAAAAATTCATTTTCATTTGTATTTCAGATAGTTCCCCAGTGGGGTCCAAATGCACCAGCTGTTGATGGGTTGACGCACCTATCAGTTCCGTTTCCTGTCCCAGTATTCGCATCGAAGTAAACAGCTCTGCCATATCAAGCTGGGGCAGATGGATACCTATCTCCCTGTCTGCATCTATTCCCGAGAGGACCACACTGGCACCATCCAATGACCAGTCTTGGCCACCAATTCTGGCAGCAAAGGAGCTAACAAATAACTGAAGGTGCCCCCTCGACGAGCCCTTTAACACAAATTGTGCGTTCAATTGCTCAACTATCGGGATTATTTTAGCCCTCTTGCTTGCCGAGATTGAGCCTTCAGCAAGATTTCCAATCAACTCGACCTTATCGTCGATAAAACTAAGCCAGAACTCACCTTTAACACTTGACTGCTTTAGTTGAACAGCGTCAATTTCAAATTCCGGCAAAAAATCTAAATACTCAATTGCAGGTACTTTCAAGTAAAGCTGTGTGACAACGGTTTCTGGCGCTCTAAGGTCTCCCTGAAATCTTCCGATTAAATCGAGCTCTTCCAGTTGCCTCTCGGAATTAGAGGATTCAATTTCCAGTGGCACCGAAAACCGCCTAGTCTCCTCGTCTGCAGCAAGCGTGAATAATTCCGACGGTCTGTTCTTAATAACAAACTGCTCGCGAACACCCTTGACCTTGATGCTCAGTCCACTGGCAGACAAAAAATTGATGTGAGGGATCGAATCCAATAAAAAATCAAGATTGAGAGGCTTCTCAGATGACGGCAGACCTTCAACATGCCAGACTCCCTCACTATCTTGCACAACGCCGAGACTGAAGCCATCGACCTCGATTTCATCAACGACGATACTTCTTTCTATTACTGAAGCGACGGAGTTCAGACGCACAGTCACCTTGCCAACCTGCACCCCGGTAAACTGCTCTTGACCTATCCTGAGACCTTCAATTGTCAACGTCGGATCAAGATACATCCAGCTACCGTGTACCGCTCCTACTTCAACCTTCGCGCCCAGAGCATTAGTGATGGCTGCAGAAATCCGACCATCTAACAGTTGGACATTCGCCATAGCAATTCTGCCTATAAGCACATAGGCAGCCAACATGACCAACACAAACAGCAACAGGCTTACCACCTGTGCGACTATAAATTTCTTGATCAGTTGCATCTGCATGATCTATTCACGGTGACACCGGCAGCACTACATCAAACTGTTCCTGTGTATAGCTTGCCTCAACCTGCAACCTGATATCCGCCTTTAAAACTTTTGATAGCTCCGAAACATTTTCAGCGTCTTCATCCAGCAATCTATCAATAACAGATTGAGATGCGCGGACTTGGCAGCCTTTTTTGTAAAGGGTTCTAAACTTTCGTTGAATTTCTCGATAAATTTCTAAGCAGACCGTTTCAGAACTTTTGACAAACCCTCGTCCATTGCAAGCAGAACAAGGCGCACATATCCTCTTCAACAAACTTTCTTGCGTTCTCTTACGAGTCATTTCAACCAGACCCAGTTCTGATATTTCAGCAATATTCCACTTTACCCGATCGGATTGCTGTCCTTTTTCTAACATTCTCAGCACTTGGCGTTTGTGTTCTTCGTTGATCATGTCGATGAAATCGATGATCACTATTCCGCCGATATTACGCAGGCGCAACTGCCTCGGAATTGCAGCAGCGGCCTCGAGATTCATACGAAAGATCGTCTCATCCACATCCTTCTTACCGACAAACCCCCCGGTGTTCACGTCGACCGTGGTCATCGCCTCAGTCTGATCAACAACTAGATACCCACCCGACCTGAGAAGCACATTCCTATCAAGTGCTTTTTCTATTTGGTCTTCCAGATTGTGGGCATCGAACAAAGGTACTTCCATCGAGATTAATTCGAGGTTGCCGGCTTTTTCAGGGATAAAATCCGCCAGAAAGCGCTCCATCGCTCCGTATACAGGTTTATTGTCTACCAAAATTCTTTGCGTATCCCTATTAATAATGTCTCGCATTGCCCTGAGGTGCATCGGTAAATCTTCATAGACCAGCGCAGCAGGTTTTGTGTCCAGGCTGTCCGCTTGTATACGCTTCCATTTTTCCCTTAGTAATTCTGCATCCCTGAGGATTTCCTCTTCACTTGCTCGCTCACATGCCGTACGCACAATAAAGCCATCTCGAGATTCAACTGGACAAACCCTCGTTAAGAGGGAACTCAATCTATTTCTTTCGTGCTCATCCTCAATACGCTGAGAGATCCCAATGTGGTTAGTGTTTGGCGTATAAACGAGAAAACGTGACGCGATAGAGACGCTGGAGGTCGCACGGGGTCCTTTGGTATTTATGGGTTCTTTCGTTACCTGAACAAGTAACGATTGACCATCATGAAGTACATCCTGAATAGCAGGGTAAGTCCGCTCAGATGTTTCATTTACAGCATCAAATTTGAACTGGGGATCAACTAGATCAGTGATGTGCATAAACGCAGCTTTTGCCTGACCTATTTCTACGAATGCGCTCTGTATGCCCGGCAAAATCCTCGCGACCTTGCCCTTATAAATATTGCCTACAGTCACCCTGGCGTGAACCCGCTCAATAAATATTTCTTGCAATAATCCCTGTTCGACCACAGCGACCCTCGTTTCCAGCGGGGACACACTGATTATGATTTCTTCGCCCATCCGGGGTACATCCTTTTTGTCAATTCTATTCAGACTGTAATGACGGACTAAAGTTGCACAAGGCATTCTATGCCAAACGATTTAAGTTCTGCCGCTGTCTCCATCAATGGCAAACCCGCAACGTTGCTTGGACTGCCGTCTATTCCCGCAACAAAGATAGATCCCAGCCCTTGTATGCCGTAAGAACCAGCCTTGTCAGCTGGTTCGCCCGTTTCCCAATATGCTTCACACTCCCTTACGCTCAACTGCCGAAATGTCACGATCGTCTCAACTATGAAAGACCTTTGTCTAACGGATGCCGTTTCGCCAATTGTGACAGAGGTCAGTACTTGGTGCTTTTTACCCGACATACGCTGGAGCACGGTTATCGCGTCAAGCCTTGTTTCGGGCTTTCCTACTATCTCTCCATCTAGGACAACTATTGTATCGGCGCACAAAATAACAGCCTCGCCAGCTTCTTTTAGCAGCGCTCTTGAACGCGACATCTTCGACGCTGACATTCTGGTTGCGTAATTGACCGGAGACTCACCAGATTCGACTGTCTCGTCAATATCCGGTCTTACGACCTCAAAAGTCAATCCAATCTGCTGAAGCAGATTGGCACGCCGCGGGGAGCCGGAAGCCAAAATTAATTTCGCTGGCATCAGTTTACGCCAAACAAACGCCTAAAATAGCGCAAAACCAGAAACACCCAAGGCCAAATAAACGCACTTACCATGGACGGCATGAGATACCACATGTTCCATTCCGCAGAACCTACGATACTCTCGATCCAATAATTGATTAGCTGGTACAACCCAATTACCGCAAATACAATCAGGCTTTGCTGCCAAACGGTGAACATACGCAGACGCTGATATAGACTCGCCCCAATGTATGCCACGGCCATTAATGCAATACCATGTTGTCCCAACAAACTACCTGACAAGACATCAATCACCAAACCCAATATCCAGGCGATGACTATGCCAACCCGATGAGGTAGCGCTATCGTCCAATAGAAAAGCACCAATGCAACCCACTCTGGTCTCAGGTAACCCATATCCACAGGGAGGAACTGCGGCAGCGCAACAATACTCAAGACGAATGCGAACACAAAACTTAGACCTACGATCCAGATATTATTCTCCATAATCCGCGTCCCGCCCCATAATCCGCGTCCCGCCCCATAATCAGCGTCCTGCCCGATAGTCAGATTCGAATTCACTACCAATACCATCAGGTATTCCAGCCAGACCGTCATCGGCGAACACCAATAGCACATGACGGCTACGGTCCAGTCTCGCACTGGGGATCGCGGTGACCAGAGCAAACGGTTGCCCCGGATCATGCTCTACTCTGTTAACTAGACCAACCGGATAGCCAACAGGAAACCGATCGCCTAGCCCAGAACTCACCAGCAGATCACCTACTCTGATATCGGCTGTATCCTGAACATGCAACAATTCCAATTGTCGAGTAACGCCTGAGCCGCGCGCTATCAAACGCAGATTACTTCGATTGACCTGAACGGGTACTGAATGGGTTTGATCACTAATTAGCAGGACTCGACTCGTATATTGACTAATCTCGATGACCTGCCCCATCAGCCCCTGAGCATCCAAAAGCGGCTGACCAATAAAA
>CAXRCG010000279.1:0-6190 GCA_964228885.1 Pseudomonadales bacterium
TGCTGAGACCACTATGTCGAATGCTCTTTTTATTGATCTATTCGCGAGCGGTCTTAAGTTGTTTCTTAGGCTTAGTAGTATTACTTCGTGACTAAAGAAGGAATGCATGTCGGCACCGAAGAGCGGCAAGCCTCTTAATGCGGGCACCACAGAAAGTCGGGGGTAAAAAAGGCTAAGTCGATCCACGTAATGCTGGATTCGATCTAGGCCTCCTCGCTCCAATGCCACGACTACATGCGGATTGCCAAGCTGCTGAAACTGCTTCTCGGGGTCATTGTCCATCTGCGTTACCGAGATCAAAGTCCCTTTAACGTTTATGGAAGCCCGTTTTGGTGCATCGATAGATAGGAACTGAATGATTTTATATCCCATCATCCTCTCGGCGGCGAGCGCTTTGGCGGTATCTTCAGCATTTTCGCCATCGCCAATTATTACGGTTGGGTAGCTCCATAGGCCAGTGCTAAGAAGTGCTCGTTTGGTAAGCATTCGCATGAGCGGCAGTGTGAATAAAGCGTAAACCCAGGTGGTTGCGGAAATGCTCTGTGGTGGCCCCTCCTGCAGCAGAACAAGAATTAGGGTATGCACCAAGCCGACTAGAACTAAGGCCTTGAGCATTTGCCTCAGTTCATCCCAAAAGGGAATACGCTTGCTGTAATGCCCCTTTATAACGAATAGTGCGAGGCAAATTAGTGACAATGTTAAGAATATAGCGCCTGTTCTATCCAGAATTAAGGGTATGGAGCTTATGTCGCTAAATCTGACGCTAAATAAGAATGATAAAGATAGCGCCAAAATGTCGGACATGATTAGCGATGTTCTACATAGCCAGTATCGTTTGGCACTCTCCTGTTGTGTTGGCGAGCAGGCCAAGGCAGTTTGCTGGGTGTTCATGTGTCACTTCCTGCTTTTAGTGCATTGTGCATTTTAGTCTAGCCGAGTCAGCATTCGTAATAGCAGTTGAAAGCTTCAGCTGCTCAGCAGCTTGAGATTGCGTTCAGCAATCTTTCAGTTTCTTGTTGCAAAAGCGTATCTTTACCACGACTTTCAACATTCAGGCGAATGACCGGCTCGGTATTGGACGCCCTCAGGTTGAAGCGCCATTCAGCAAACTCGATGCTTACCCCATCGGTGTGATCAACACTTAGAGCGTCTTTGGCGTACTGGGCCTCAATGGCCTTCAGCACGGCTGGAGCATTGTTTACCTTGAGGTTGATCTCGCCAGAGGAGGGGAAGCGTGCAATGCGCTCGTCGACCAATGCTGACAGAGGCAGACCTTTGCGGCACATGAGTTCAGCAATCAGCAGCCACGGGATCATACCGCTGTCGCAGTAGGCGAAGTCACGGAAGTAGTGATGCGCGCTCATCTCGCCGCCGTAAATGGCATCTTCATTGCGCATGCGTTCTTTGATAAATGCGTGACCAGCTTTGGTTTGTACCGCAACCCCGCCATTGCTCTCTACTTGCTCAACGGTGTTCCAAACCAGGCGGGGGTCGTGAATGATTCGCGCGCCTTGTTCTTTCTGCAGAAATGCCTCGGCAAGCAGGCCAACGATGTAATAGCCCTCGATAAAGCGACCTTGCTCATCAAACAGGAAGCAGCGATCAAAGTCGCCATCCCAAGCGATACCGGCGTCCGCACCATGTTGCAGTACGGCGTCGCGCGTGGTGGCGCGGTTTTCGATCAGGATCGGGTTAGGGATACCATTGGGGAAGGTGCCGTCCGGCTCGTGGCAGATCTTGATAAAGGTAACGGGCAGGCCGGCAGTACCGAAAGCCGCCTCAATGGCATCAACCGCAGGCCCCGCTGCGCCGTTGCCGGCGTTGACCACCAGCTTGAGCGGGCGATCAAAGGCGGTATCGTCAATATAGCCCATCAGGTGTTTGACGAAGTCCGCGCGGGTATCGACCAGCTGATAGCTGCCGCGATCCGCTTCTGCCACAGCGGGATCCTTGCCGTCCACTAATTGATAGGTGCTGGCTTCGGCCAACTCACGAATGGCGGCAAGGCCAGTGTCAGCGGAAATGGGGCGAGCCCCCTCGCGTACCAGCTTGAACCCGTTGTAGTCGATGGGGTTGTGCGAGGCGGTCACTTCAACACCGCCATCCACGCCCAGGTGGAACGTGGCGAAGTAAACTTCTTCAGTGCCGGCCAAGCCAAGATCAAGAACGTTCACGCCTTCATCACGTAACCCGTTGGCGAGCGCTGCTTTAAGGGCAGGGGAGGTGGCACGAACATCACCGCCCAAGACGATACGTTTAGGTTTGAGGAATTTCGCGAAGGCGCGAGCAATATGATAGGCGATATTTTCATTTAGCTCTGTGCCGAGCTGGCCACGGATGTCGTATGCTTTAAAACAGGTAAGGGATGTCATTTGAGTCCTTGAAAGTACTTCAAAAGGTCCGAGTAAGGAGCAATAGCACGGAGATTTTGCCAATTCGTCGCTCTAGGGTGATTCTATCGTCAGGAAATCACTGAAACAGATTCAGCTTTAAGCATAACCTATAAGGCGCACTTGATAATCAGTGGAGGCTTAAAGCTGCCTGAGGCACGCAAGGATCATGACGATGAAGTACGGCAAATGGCTGACGCGCAGATGTACTGCCAGTGCCAATCGTGGGTTCATGCAGTCGTCACGCCTGTAGTGGAGGAGTCCAAACAGCATTGCTGCTTTCGGTCATGGCGTCGACAATGGCAAAGGCAGGCAGCAGCAAACAGCTATCGCTGCCGAGTGTCGAGTCTTGTGATGAATCTGCTGATAAAGTCGTTAAGCCTAGTAGTCGGCAGGAGGTGACGGCGAAAGTGAGAAGGGCCGATATGTCTTTGTCTTAAGTACAAATTAAAAAATTAAAGTGGGCTTCATTATTTTCGACCATATATGTCCTGAAATCGGACTATGTCATCCTCACCAAGGTAGGAGCCAGATTGAACTTCGATTAGCTCAAGGTCAATTACGCCGGGGTTTTCTAGGGAATGAACTTGGCCGATGGGAATGTAAGTGGATTGGTTTTCTGTGACCAGATAGGTCTTGTCGCCATTGGTCACGCTTGCAGTTCCGCTGACTACAATCCAGTGTTCGGCGCGGTGGTGGTGCATTTGCACAGACAGCTTTGCACCTGGTTTTACGGTAATACGCTTAACCTGGTAGCGATGACCATTATCAATTGAGTCGTAAACGCCCCACGGTCGGTACACCTCACGGTGATTCATGTGCTCCTGTCTCACGTTGTTTTTGAGATGTTCGACAATTTTTTTTACATCCTGAACACAACTCTTGTGTGTTACCAGAACTGCATCTTTCGTTTCGACAACCACTAGATCAGCAACCCCAACTGTAGCAACGAGGCGGCTGTCAGCATGCACATAGCTCCCACTGGTGCTATCAAGTAAGACATCACCTTTGACAGCGTTTCCCTGCGGGTCTTTTTCACTGACTTCCCATAACGCAGACCAAGACCCAATATCACTCCAACCGGCATCCAGCGGCACCATGGCTGCATCCGCGGTTTTCTCCATCACGGCATAGTCGATTGAATCATCTGGGCAAGCTCCGAAGGCTTCAGCATCGACGCGGATAAAGTCCATGTCCGAGGAGCCGCCGGCCAATGCACGGCGGCAGGCCTCCAAAATGGCTGGTTGATGAAGGGCAAGTTCGTCGAGGTAGCGGCGTGCTCGGAACATGAACATGCCGCTGTTCCAGAAATAGTTACCAGAAGCCAAATAATTCTTTGCCGTGGTAAGGTCTGGCTTTTCAACAAACTGATTTACGTAAAAGCCGGCATCCATCAATGGATCACCTTTTTCGATGTAGCCGTAACCGGTTTCCGGCTGTGTGGGCACAATACCGAAGGTAACCAGTTTTCCAGATTGGGCTAGAGGTAAGGCTTTGAGAACGCTGGATTGAAAAGCTTGTTGGTTGCTGATCAGGTGGTCTGCTGCAAGTATCAGCAAAACAGGATCACTAGATGTTTCGACGGCCGTTAGAGCGGCCAGTGCAATAGCTGGAGCTGTATTTCGGCCGATAGGCTCAAGGATGATACTGGCACCCTCTACACCCAGTTGGCGCAACTGCTCCGCGGCCAAGAAACGATGCTGCTCATTGCAGATTAACTTGGGCGTAAGGGTTTCTAGCCCTTCAAGGCGCTGAATTGTTGCTTGTAACATTGAGAGTTGGTCATCAGCCAAGCGCAAAAATTGTTTGGGGTTCAGTTGACGAGATAATGGCCAGAGGCGTGAGCCATTACCGCCGGCCATAATTACAGGTTGCAACATGTCATAATCCTTTTCGTAGATGGGTTGCTATCGCGTCAAGGTAAGCGAGGGTGTGTGTGTGCACCAATGGCGTATTTTTCATATCGACTGGATGCATCCATTGAAACCGTGAATGTTGTGTATCTGGCAGTGATAGCTTGTTTGAGTCAATGAAATCCAAAAGGTAGCCAGCGACAATATAGTGAGTATCTGGTTCGTTACCAAAAACACTGTCCTGATAAAAGTGCTGGTAAAGATCAAGCAGGCGTGCATCCTTGCGTGCAAAGTATGTCCCTAACTCTACCTCGCAAAGGCGCTCAAAGGCAGTATCTAGAGGCTCATTCTTTAATACGCGTCCGCCCGGCACGAACCAGGACCCTCGCGCGGGTCGATTCCGCCGCTGCCCAAGGAGTATTTCGCCTTTTGCATTACGAATAACTAGATCTATCGAAAACAGTGGGGTGCTGGCAATAATCGTTTGAAAGTTTTCGTCACTTAACCACATTCCCGGCCACCTCGGTGATAAACCGCGCAAGAATTTTGTCCTTATCTAAATACTCAGCCGCATAATTCTGCGCAGCCGCATTAAATTTTGGTAGTGCCAGTGCTTGCTTTATTCCAGCAATAAGCGCTGGGACAGATTCAGGCGCCACACAAACTGCAATTCCGGGATGGTCGTTGCATAGAATACCAAGCGTAGTGTCGCTATCAGCAGTTATAATAGCATTTCCTCCAACGGCGAGAATGTTCGTAAGTTTTGAAGGCAAGACTGCATCTGCCGCTCCGCGCTTTTGTATCACAAGGTGAGCATCGGCGGACGCTAATAACGCAGGCAGCTCTTCATAGGGCTGTAGAGGCGCGAATGCAATATTGGCGAGTCCCCTTTTCTTTACTAGATCCACCAAGCGTTTTTTCCCAGCACCGTCTCCAACCAAGAGGAAAAAAAGTTCTGGGTGGTCCTTAAGTGCGTCCGCGGCATCAACGACCTGTTCCAGGCCTTGTTTGTCGCCAATATTTCCTGCATAAAGAAGAGTTTTTTTTCCTGCTGGCACACCAAGCTGTGTGAGGAGCTCCGGTGCAGGTTTTACACCTTTGAATCGTTCTACCTCAGACCAGTTGGGAAAAAATAACAACCGATCGGGTATAACGCCTTTTTCCATTGCACGTTTCAGCATGCCACTAGAAATAGTGGATAGGTAATCGAAATGTGTTAACAAAAATCTTTCACAGCGGTAGGCAAACCGCTGTAGGCGGCCTGGTTTGGCGAGCCCCAACCCAAATAGTGCATCCACTTCGTAGTCTTGAATGTGAAGCACGGAAGTTGCACCGGAAAGCTTTGCCAATAACCAAGCGTTTGGTGCACAAAATAATGTCGGCGCAACTAAAATTACAAGGTCTGGCTTGTTTTTGAGCTGCGCAAGTAAAGGGGGGAAAGAGCTAAGGGCGAAGCTAGTCAGGTGGAGAATTCGCTTTAGTGCGCTTACCTCGGTCGGTACATAGACGGGGCATCGGATTACTTTAACTCCGTTCTCGATATTTTTTCGCCAGCGCCTACCAGAAAAGCCTTGCTTGATTCTCCATTCGGGGTAGTAAGGGGGGGCTGTGACTACCGCTACTTGATGTCCCGCTTCGCTTAACCAAGCGCCCATCTCTCCAGAATACTTTCCCGTACCTGTTAGCTCAGGGCTGTAGTTGATGCCGTACAATACAATGTTCATCACTACATCCGAGCGTTGTCAATGTTGTCAAGAAACCACTGATATGTGGTGCGCAACCCTTTTTCTAGCTCTATTGCTGGCGACCACCCAAGGTCATGCAAGCGTGATACGTTCATTAGCTTTCTAGGGGCGCCGTCTGGCTTGCTGCTATCGAAGGAAAGGGTGCCACGAAAACCCGTTACTCGCGCGACGGTTTCGGCTAGCTCCCGTATCGTACAATCAA
>CAXRCG010000280.1:0-8194 GCA_964228885.1 Pseudomonadales bacterium
CCGAAAACCCTCGGAATATGCTGTGAACAACATAATTTCGTCCGTAGCATGCCAATTGAGCGTGGCGCGGGTGATCGTGTCATCCTGATTAATGATACCTTCACTATCGATACCCTCTAGGAAGAAGCTACCGTCAGCCACCCCATCGGCGATCAGCTGTGAGTTGCCCGCACTGTAGAATGTTTCAAGATCGGTCTGGTTACCAGAGCCGGCAAATGCACCCAAGGCTTCAAGTCTCTGGGATACACGATTATCAAACCCCTGGCCGTCACATGGCGCGGCTGCGCCTTTACAGCCAAATGACGAACCGGTAGAGCCAGTAAACTCGTAGTCCAGGTCATAAGTTCGGAAGCCGAAACCTGCCGAGATGTCTTCCGTAATATCAAATGTGAATTCACCGAAGAAGGCGATTTGTTCCTCTTCTCTGGTGAAATTATTAACAAATGTGGTGTTGGCACCACGACTGAACGGGTTAGTTACCCCTTCAACGGTGCTCTGAATGTTACCTGCCGCCGGCGGTGTGTTAGCCGGTGTTGTGATTGTGCCAGGCGCTGACGCCATATTGAACCCAGCCTCAGCAGCGCCAGGATACTGGAACTGGCCATCTGATGTGGTTTTCTGATCATCGATATAGATGCCCGCTGTGATGCGCCAGCGACGATCAGGGTCAGTGGAAAGCCGGAATTCATGCGTTGTCCGCTCGTTAGTGGTAAAGCCCAGATATTGCTTGGTCGGATCAAAGCATTCGGTTGCATTTGAATAGCCGCCGGTACAAATATAGTAGGCTTGATAGCCCCCGCCATTGGTATACCCAGAGTAATCCTGAACATAGAATACTTCACGGTCCAAGTACCCCCCAGTATAAACGAGATCAAGGTTGGCAATTCTGCCGTTCAGGGTCCAGGTGGTGAGACCAAATTCGTCTTCGTTGCGTGATGGTGTAAAGCGGTTAACGGTTTCCTCACCGTCCAGGTGGGGGTCGTATTCGAAGACGCCTTCTGTTTCCAGCGTTTGTGCCGTGTGTTGTACCAGTACGTTCCAGTTTTCGTTTATCTCGTATTTCAGGCCGAACCGAGCACCGGCATATACTGCATCATTGAAATCTTCTTCAACGAGCAGGCTGTTATCAGTCGTCGCGATCGTGGCGCGGACACCACCACAGTTACCGCCGATTGGATCGTCGACCGCAGGATTGCCTGTACAAATATGTGCGGCGCCGGAAATCTGATTGCGATTCATGACTTCGATGTTGCCAGCATAGGTACCCAGGTCGTTGTCAATCCAACCGCCAGCGCGATCGTTGTAAGCTGCGACCCTTATCGCTAATTTGTCTGTGAGGGGCATGTTCATATATGCCTGAACTGCAGTGCTTGGTTCACCACCGCTGGTTGTACTCATTTTAGTATCAAACCCAGCTTGAAACTCGCCAAGTACGGGTTTGTTTGTGATGACACGAACTGTACCTGTTTGGGAGCTTGCACCGAACAGGGTACCCTGTGGTCCAGGCAGAACCTCTATTCGTTCGAGGTCAGTGGCATAGACATCAAGGTTTCGACCACCGAAAGAGACAGGCTGCTCATCCTGATAGAGTGCAACAGCAGGCGCCGAACCTTGGACGGAAGATACCGTAATGGTCGACTGCTCAGTGGCCGCGCCACGAATGTACAACTCGCGTTGACCAGGTCCGCGCCCGGATGACACGACGTTTGACAGGTATTGTGAATATTCGTCAAAGTTGTCGACGCCTAGGGCTTCGATGGTCTCACCCGTCATGGCCTGAATTGAAACAGGAATATCTGACATCGGTTCCGCGCGTTTAGTTGCGGTGACGACAATTTCCTCGATTTCGGCTAGTGCCGTGTTTCCAGTCGTTGCCACGATAGTTGATATCACGGCCGTGCTTAGCGCTTTTCGCTTAAACATTTATTCCCCCCAATTGTTGGTATCGTTTCTTTACAAACAAGGAGTAATTGTAGACATCTTAGTACTTTATTGCACCTCTAACGTGCCGAAAATGCTCATACTGAGTAAATTAAGAGAATATGTCCGGCGAAAAGTGTTTCGATCTCTTATGTTTTTCTCTCTGGAAGTGAAATGCGCACCCGGGCTCGTTTTAATTCACTTTGATTCGATATCCCGCAACTAGTGGTGCCTACGTTGCTGTGCTGGGAAGTAACGTGCATAGTGACCCTGAACTTTGCGGGAACCAGAAAATGGCATACTCATTAAACAATTTTTGCGATGATACGCGAGCGACACTTCGGAAAAGCGACGATAGTGCCGGCAGAGAAAAAATCCGACGAGCACTGGAACAGCTTCTGACTGATCAGGCGTTTTGTGCAGAATATGCTGCTGCCGATAATCACTCGGGAATGAAACAGATTTTTGAGGATGCGTCGCTCAATTTCTGCGTGCTGGCTTACAATATGAAAGCCCCTCGAATATCTCCTCCGCATGATCATGGCTCGTCATGGGCGATCTACGGGCAGGTTGCAGAATATACAGATATGACGATCTGGCGCACGGTTGAAGGCGGTGAAGAGACGCTTGAACAGGTTCGTAGCTTTCGGCTAGCGCCAGGACAGGCCGGGCTGTTTGATACAAAAGAAATTCACTCGATAGATTATCCCGCCGGGTCAAAGTTCATTCGCGTGACCGGTGTAGATATGAGCAAGGAAGACCGGCGTGTATTTGATCCAGCAACCGGTGAGGTAAAAGTCGTTTCAAGTGTCGGTACGGGTAGCCAGCGATAGCTGGTGACTGCATGCCGCATCTCCCCGAGCCAGCGAATCGCGAGAATTTCAATGAAAGTTGACTTGCACTGTCATACGCATTACTCCGATGGCAAGCACGACCTGTCTTACCTGAAGGCCAGAGCGCTGGATAATGGATTGAGTCACCTCGCAATAACTGATCATGATTGCGTTGATGCCTTATTAACGGCCGAGCCGGTTGACGGCCTTGCAATCATCCCAGGTGTGGAAATCTCATGTGTGTGGGAAAACAATGAAATCCATGTCGTCGGCTTGTGTATCAATGCGAGTGATCCTGGTTTAGGTGCGCTTCTTGCGGAGCAACAGGTTAGTCGCTATAAACGGATCGTGAAAATTGACGAGAAGTTGCGTCAGCAAGGTGCTGGAGAATTGCTTGAGTCACTCTCGGGATTAAAAGCCAGCGTGTTGACGCGTAGCCATGTGGCTGACTATCTGGTTGAAAACGGGGTGTGTGCAAGTCGCAGGAAAGTTTTCAAGCGTTATCTCAACAAGGGTGGGAAAGCGCATGTCCCCGCCGAGTGGTGTTCGATGCTCACGGCAATCAGTGCGATTAAGGGTGCGGGAGGCATCGCGATACTCGCGCATCCAGGTCGTTACCCGCTAAACAGAGCCAAGCTCAAGCGACTTGTCGAAACCTTTCGCCAGTTGGGAGGAGAAGCGCTTGAGGCATCCTATCCAAACATCGCGCCTGAGATGAAGCAGTACCTTGAAAAATTGGGCGTTGAGTTTTCAATGTATTTATCGTGCGGTTCTGATTTTCATGATGCAGCCGCTACCTGGACGGATGTTGGCAAGCTGCCGGCACTGTCTGCTGAAGTCGCGGAGCACGTGGTATGGCAGCACCCAGTGTGGAAAGCACGGGTCGACGCTGTCTAACGAGATAGCTGATAGCGGTAGAAACTTTTAGCATCTGGCAATAGTGTCTTAAGTGGCGGACCGCCCAGTTCTGTCGGGTTTTCAATCACTAGGCAGGCACCGGCACTCGATTGATCGAGTACCAGTTGAATAATGCCCTCAGCAATTTGATCTGCTGATAACATGGGTATTTGGCCAAGCATCGGCTTGAGCCACGCGGCAGGTTGTTTGCCGTCTCCGGTGCGCTTGATAAAAGGGGTTGTTACCATACCGGGTAGCACGGCATTAACGCGGATGTTGTGGGATTGTGAAAGCCCTGCACAGGATTGCGTCAAGTTGACGATGGCGGCTTTTGTCCCAGAATAAACCGGATCGGTTGGCATTGGCCCCAACGCTGCGGTCGATGCGGTGTTGACAATCACGCCACCACCATTCGCCGCCATCATTTCTATACCGATGCTGTTTCCGTAAAGAACACCGAGGAGGTTTACTGAGACGACCTGTGTCATTTTTTCAAGCGGAGTGTTTGGCCAAATAGGTTCTCCACAGATGGTGCCTGCGTTGTTGTGTATGATGTTAGGACAACCTAATTGACGCTCTGTCAATTCAAAGAAACCGGCTATTTGTTCCGTATTTGAAACGTCGACCCTTTCAGCAAGTACCTCAGTCCCTGTATTCCGGATCAGTTTTGTAGTGTGTTCCAAACCCTCTAGCTCGATGTCAGCAAGGGCAATAGCCCTCGCGCCTCGTTTGGCCAGTTCGATCGCCGTAGCCTGTCCTATGCCAGAGCCCGCGCCTGTAATCAGCGCAACTTTATTGTTGATGTCGATAGTTTGCCCCTGTGATTGATGCCTGAATTCGTGAGTGTTGATTGCGCCAACTTTCGACGCGATTAACGACAGAAAGCGAAGAATATGATTAACTAACAAATCGGTATCTAACAACAGGCAACACCAATGGTCAAACCCCATATCCCAAGTTTTGGTGAGCTCCTTGCTCCTTATCTTGGTAGTCTCCCTGAAGAGGCGCTCCCCTTTATGCTTTCGCAGTTAGAACGCACGGCAGCTGCAAGGTACCGAGGTTGGGCAGAAGAAGTGACTGAATATCGCGACAAGCTGTTGGAATGTGCAGACAGTGAGGATGAGATAGCTAATCGTGTTGAGCATCTACTACCGCCCTCAGATGCTGACAGAGCACTCGTGCTCGGAATTCTGCCGAAAGCAAAAGCTGCATACTATGAAGTTTTCGAGGGGCTAACAGCAGTTGCCCAAATGACGATTCAGGCTGATGCGGAGAAACAAGGTGCCGGGGCATGGCAACGCATGAAAATCACACATCCGGAACTTGCCGGGGAGATGGATCAACTCTCTGCGATTGAACTTAAGAGCGGCGATTGCCTCGATCAAATTCTGGCGGAGATGACGACTTAAGTCAGTTATCGTTCAATGAATGGGCTAGAGAACGGTAGCATTGACGCCTCTCTAATGTATTCATAGAATGCGGTGAGCTGTTCGCTTTTTTCATATATCTCAGTCATATGCCCGAGTTTTCCGACGGTATCAACGAAAGCAAACTCGACGCCAGTGGTTGTCTGGGCCTTCGCTGCAATGTCGAAACCACGTGAAGCATAGTGATTGTAAGCATCTTCCATCGAGTCAACCATCACCGCCACATGGTGTATACCTTGCTGTCCCGGCTGATACATATCTCGAAATGGGGAGGGACCTTCACTGTCTTGCTGGACAAGCTCCATCATGACATCGCCCCACTGCCCGTAAGCGGATGTGTGGACAAAATCGCCGGCGGTGCCTCGAATTTCCGCCCAAGCTAGCTGAATTTCGTTTGATACGAGAAAGGGTCCTGCACCAAATGTCTGATGCATCACGGGCACTGCTTTCACGACGTCATTAACGAAGTAGGCGATCTGACAGATATTCATGGTTAAGTCACCGTCGCAATTGAGATGGATGCTGTTAAAGTCCGTTAAGCTAAATACGAATCATGTATTTATTCGACCGACACGAATGTTGGTATTGCTTTTCGCCAATGGGCTCAGGCTAAACTTTGACGACTGACTTGCCGAAATTTTGGCCGGCAAACAATCCTGAAAATGCGGTACCGCAACTACTCACACCTTCGTAGAGTTGCTCACAACAGGTGAGCTCTCCACTGGCTACCCAAGCGATTAACTGGTCTCTTGCTTCGTCATAACGATCAACGTTGTGGTGGGTCATAAACCCCTGAATTCTCGCGCTATTTGTCACGAGTTTAAACAAGTTGGAAGGTCCTGGGTTTGTGCTTGTATAGTCTGCGACTGCGCCGCAAAACGGGATTCTTGCACCTTCATTGATGTGATTTAACACGTGTTCCAGAATAGGTCCTCCGACGTTGTCAAAGTAAACGTCGATGCCATTAGGGCAGTACTCAGCCAGTTTCTCATCAATGTCATCACTCACATGATTGATGACAGCGTCATAGCCAATCTCGTTGATGAGTTTGCTGGCTTTCTCGTCACTACTGGTGAAGCCAACAATATTTGTTGCGCCCATGATTCTGGCCACCTGGCCAGCGACATAACCAACAGCCCCAGCTGCAGCTGATACGACAACAGTATCGCCCTTGCGAGGCTGAGCTATGTCTTTAAGGCCAAAGTAGGCTGACATACCCGTGTCGCCCAAAATGCCAAGATGATAGGAAAGTGGCACATCATCGTCTGCTTTTAGCGGCACAAGAAAGTCGTCTTGGCCGGCAATTGAATAGGCTTGCCATGCCAATCTTCCCATCAATATTTGTCCTACTGGCAAATCGGGATTGTTCGATTGAATGACTCTTGACACGGTGAGCCCCATTACCGGTTGATCCAGCGCCATTGCTGGCAGCACATCATCTCCGGCGTCTTCGTCCATCCAGTTTCGAAAACCCGCGTCAAGCGAGATAAACAGGTTTTCAACCAGCGCTTCATTAGCAACCGGCGTAGGGATTTTACTCTCTACGACATCGAAGTCCTCAGGTACCGGCTTGCCAGCAGGTCTGCGCTTTAAAACAACACTTGTATTCATAATAATTCCGCGAGTTTGGCTCTATGCCAACTTGCATCACCGTGTAAGAACTGGCTGTGCATTTGTCGTTTGTGATAGATCTGTACATCCGACTCCCAGGTGAACCCAATCCCGCCGTGCAACTGGGTAGATCTGTTGCTGCAAAAAGAAGCTGTTTCTGATGCGCTGGCCTTGGCCATCAGCGCACAACGTAAAGCATCTTCTGGTTCATAGTCATAGGCACAGGCCGCGTTATACACCAGCGATCGTGTTTCATCAGTTGAAATCATCATATTGACGATAGGGTGTTTGACAGCCTGGAAAAACCCGACAGGTCGATCAAATTGAGTTCTAACTTTTGCATATTCTGCCGTGGCCTGTAATTGCCACTCGGCTGCGCCGACCATGTCAGCGGCCAACAAAGTCAGGATCGCCGGTAACGATCGTGAAATTACCTGTTCACCCTCGCCCGGCGCGGCTATCAATTCCGCTTCGACATCCGCCATGACAATGCGACCCTGATCTCTGGTCAGGTCTACTATCTTATCCCCGAGTAAATCACAGTCACCGGCGCTCACCAGATATAATCCGAGGCCCTGTTCGCTTTTAGCCGAGACAATAAATTTATCAACCTTATGGATATCCTGAACATACCAACTAGTGCCACTCAGGCTGGTTCCAGTCGCGGTAACATCGGTTGAATCGGGTTCGAGTGACCCATCCTCGCCATGGATTGCGAGGGCCATGCTGGTGCCTTCTGCAATCTGCGTGAGCAGGCTGTCGGCAGCAGCCTCACGGAGAACAAACGTGGCCTGCAGTGTGCCTGTTAGTGGGGTTGGGCAAGCAGCTCGTCCTATTTCTTCTTGGATCGCTGCAGCGGCAACCAGTCCTAAACCTACACCACCCGCATCCTCTGGAACCGCCAACAAATGCCAGCCGAGGGCCTGCATCTCCGACCAGTCGCTCTGGTCAAACCAGGCTTTGCGATCCGAGCCGTGATAGGGGTCTTCAGTACCCGCAAGGTGGGGTCTTAATTGATCGAGGGGGCGCTTTTCTTCAAAAAACCGTTGCGCCGCGTCTTTCAACATGCCGGTTTCTTCATCGAAGCCAAAATCTCTTGGTTGTGTCATATGTATAACCTATTTGGTTTTTGGAAGACCCAGCACGCGTTCGCCGAGAATATTTCGTTGAATTTCACTACTGCCGCCAGAAATCGTGCCAGTGTAGGTGTTCATATAACCCAGCGCCCATTTGCCATCTTCGATCGAATTTTCGTCGCCGACATACAGGCTAGATTTTAGACCGAGCACGGATAAAGCTAGCTCATTGAGTTCTTGTGCTATTTCACTACCCACCAGCTTTCCCTGCAACGGTATTCGCATGGCGCCGCCATTGAGTGCTTTGATGCGGGCCCTCCTTGCGTTCTGCATGGTCGCTTCAATGCGTACATAGACGTTGACAATACGGTCTCTCGCAACGGGATCATCCCATACCGCTCTGCCGTTTCGCTTTGTGCTTTTTGCGAGC
>CAXRCG010000281.1:0-15972 GCA_964228885.1 Pseudomonadales bacterium
ATTTCAGGGAACAAAATAATATGCGGAGGCTGACCTCGCCCGTCACCGGCAAGACCTCCAGCGGCAGCGATCCAACCCGCATGCCTGCCCATGACTTCAAGCACAAAAACCTTCGTCGAAGACTCCGCCATTGAGGCGACATCGAGCCCTGCCTCGAGCGTTGATATCGCCACGTATTTGGCCACTGAACCGAAGCCCGGACAGCAATCAGTGAGCGGTAGATCATTGTCGACGGTTTTTGGAATACCAATACAGGTTAAGTCAGCACCCGTCGCCTGACTCAGTTGCGCCAGTTTGTTCGCGGTATCCTGAGAGTCACCACCGCCGTTGTAGAAAAAATACCCAATATTATGCGCCTTGAACACCTCGAGAATACGCTCATATTCAGCACGATTGTCTTCGACGGATTTTAATTTATAGCGACAAGAGCCGAATGCGCCCGAGGGCGTGTATTTGAGCGCAGCAATATCTTTCGCAGACTCTTTCGATGTATCGATCAATTCCTCTTTCAGCGCTCCGATAATGCCATTCTTACCGGCAAACACCTTACCGATCGCACGTGTACGCTTTGCTGTTTGTATCACACCACAAGCGCTGGCATTGATCACCGCCGTCACACCACCTGACTGCGCATAAAATGCGTTTTTTGCCATTGTTTCCTTATCCTTATCGCATAATTTAAGATCACGGACTTTTTTCCTGAATTAACTAATCCGTGACATTGTTTTGTATCTAGCAAACACGCCTTCTAAAAGAGGGTTTTCGTCTATTTTCGACTGCCAATGAGTACCTATCCCCGTCAGAGGTATCTTAGGCAGATCACGCTTAGCATTCAAACGACCAAGAGATTTCAACGTTACGTATAGTCCCCTACCTTGCGTATTTCACACCGGGCTATGATTGAGCGCAGAAATGGTCTTACCGTTATGCTTTTAGCTAGCACTTTCCAAGGGTTTTACTATTTCTGCTTAGTTTTGTTGTCCGAGTTGATCAATCTTGGCGGAGAGCCCGATATTTATTGCATGGGCAAGCAACGCTGCCCTGCGGCCAATCGGCATTTTTCCTCGCATATCAACTCGCTAGGACCACTTTTCAACGATGGGCAATCTACGACCGATGCCGAAAGCAACCTTGCTGACCTTGGTTCCCGGACAAGTTTGACGCCGCTTATATTCCATTTTTCCAATCAGACTAATAATTCGCTGGTAAGATGCTTTAGCATCCTTTCTGCCAATCCAGTTGAGTAGGAAACTAGGATCACTCGAAACTCTCTCGCCTGCTGACGTCATTTTGACGACCCAATCGGTAAACTCATCATACTCACACGTCTGATCTTCGATATGAGACTGCACAATGGGATCAAGAACAGCATAGGAAAGTAACGAAGCCTCGTCGGTCTGGTCCGGAGCAAGCTCCGCGCTCGGGGGTTTTTGCCATATGTTGTTCGGTATGAATTCGCTAGACCGGGCCAGATCAAAAACCTGAAACTTATAAATATCTTTAATTGGCGCATAGCTAAAATTCATATCGAAGTGGGTGTAGTATCCACAAGCCGCCTCGGTTTTATTGCCCGTCGATAGAGGCATAGCACCGTAGGCATTACTGAAGTGCATCAAATACAGATCTCGTATCCGAGCCTGTATGTTTTCATCAGCCACACTTGCATAACCATTATTAGCCACTTTTCTTGCGACGAGGTTACGCTCATCCCCTGCATATCGTTCATAACAAACTTGCAACATGCTGACCATCGATTCGTGTTCGATGTCCACCTCATAATCCCAGCAGCCTAAATTCTGATGCAATTCAATCGCATCAGCCGCAGCATGATCGCTGCTATAAATTGAAGGCATACGAATGGCATGAACATTCTCTGACCCGACGGCTTCACATGCCAACATACAGACAACTGCACTATCTACACCGCCACTTGAGGCAAGTACCAACTGATCAAACCCAGATTTTTGCGCATAATCCCTCAACCCAAGTACTAGTAAGTCCTTAAGTTGGGGCACGCGATTTTTAACCTTGACCTTGTTCTTCGGATTAGCGACATCTGCTATCACTGGTTTGCTATTTGAAATATCTACAACATCAAACGAGTCTGCTGCGATGATTTCACTGACGTGCAACAGGTCTCCGTCCCTAATGATAAAACTTTGACCATCGAACACTAACTCGTCTTGCCCTCCGCGCTGGTTGACGTAAACAAGCGTCAATTTTTTGTTTGCTGGCGAACCGGATAAGCGCTTCGTGCCCGGCGCAATATTCTTCAAACGATTCCAAGGTTTTTCATGGACAAACGGAGAACTATTCAATGAAAGCACCACATCGACATCCAATGCTCGGTATTGTTCGAATGGGTTATTCTCATAGTTATAACCATCTGAACCTTTGTCGTTCCATAAATCTTCACATATGGACAGACCAACTTTTTGGCCGTGCACTTCGAAGGTTAAAAGATCATGTCCCGGCTCAAAGTATCTAAGTTCATCGAATACATCGTAAAATGGTATTAGTTGCTTGCGGTATTCCCCGACAAGATTACCCTCAAGAAGAACGCCGGCGACATTGTAGAAGGGTTTTCCCGCACCCAGATTCCTAGTCACATAACCACAAACGACATGTACACCCTTGCAGTGCTGCTCGGTGTATTTACGAAGCTCATCAAGCACTGCCAAATTTCTATCAACAAAGCCGGGACGATAAAGCAGATCCTGACTCAAGTATCCCGGAATACTCAGCTCAGGAAAGACGACCAGATCACACTGCTCGCTGGAGGCTACATCAATACCTTTTTTGAGTGCCGCAAGGTTACCGGCAAAATCACCGGGGGTGGTGTTTATTTGACCAAGGCAAATTTTCACTCCAAACCATTTCCTATCATCTGGACATCTTCACGATATATAAAGTTCTGACTAAGACAATCAGTAAAACGCATGCGCCAAACTGATGCATACTAGCGAGCCCGAGGGGTACTACTTGTACCAACGTGAACACACCAAGCAAGAATTGCGCTGATATTACCAGCATCAAAGTCATTGTGTATTTCCGCAGATCTTTAAGCGCCTCATCGGTATATGAAACAAAAAACGCCGCCAGTGCTAACAGCAGTACAATCGCACCTAACCATCGATGTAAAAACTGTATTGTTGCCGTGTTTTCAAACAGATTTAGCCACCACGGATCAAGGTAAAACACGGCTTCAGCGATCCAACTCTCGTTCATCAGTGGATATGTGTTAAACCCATAGCCTGCTCGACTTCCCGCCGTAAAAGCACCATATAAAATTTGCAGGACTGAAGCACCCGCAAGTCCGTAAACCAACCTTGAGAATAACGGGGAACAGAAGACCCTAGACTGCTTTTCCCGCAGCTCAAAAATTATCCAACACAGGTAACAGAGTATCAGCATGGCGAGAAGCAAATGTGCCGCTAGCCTATAGTGACTAACCCGAGGGATGTCCACTAGGCCACTCTTGACCATATACCAACCCATCAACCCTTGGAGACCGCCGAGGACAAGGCCTATCGATAACTTAAACGCCAACGAACCATTAATTTTCCCCATCAAAGCAAAGCCGAGAAACGGCAGAAAGAAAGCAATTCCAATCAAGCGCCCAAGCACCCGATGACCGTATTCCCAGTAAAAAATCCCCTTAAATTCTTCCAGGGTCATATTTTGATTAATTTGCTGGTACTCGGGAAACTGTTGATAGGCCAGAAAAACGGTATTCCACTCAACCTCAGAAATCGGCGGCAGCATACCCATAATCGGACGCCAATCGACCATGGACAAGCCGCTTCCGGTCAATCTTGTTATTCCACCAACAACAATCATCAGCACGATCATTGCGCAAACCATGGTTAACCATATAATGATTGAATTATCAGATCGATTCTCTTTAACTGTGCTTACTGACATATCTTTCGATACCAACTTTGTTTGATTGACTGTTTATACTCGCGCGATATCACATTGGATGATCTGCTCGATGCTTAAATAACAACTTGCCAAAGGACTATGAACTTATTCCGTCTACCCTTGGACCTAAGCAATGAATAAACCTCCGGATCACACCGTGACCTGCCATGCATGCACCCTTAACGTGATTTGCGTTCCACAATCGTTAACTCCGGAAGAAATCGATCTGGTCGATTCAAAAGTCCAAAGAGGAAGAGCCTTTCAACGGAACAAACATGTGTTTGAAGATGGCCAAAAATTCACTTCTTTGTATGCTGTCAGGTCGGGCGCGATTAAAGCCTACTCCGTAGATCAAAATGGTGAAGAACAGGTCATTGGTTTTTACCTGCCTGGCGAGCTATTCGGCCTTGATGCCATACACAATGATGCCTATGTCTGTTCAGCAAAAGCACTCGAAACGTCTGCTGTTTGCGCATTGCCCTTTGAGCAAGTTACCGAATTGTCCGCAAATATTCACAATCTGCAAGCCCATATGTATAAAACCTTGAGCAAAGAAATTAATACAGATCAACAGTTTCACAGATTGCTCAGCAAAAAGACTGCAGAAGAGCGCATCGCAACGTTCCTACAGAACCTGTCAGAACGCTTTCAGAGACGGAAGCTGTCTCCGACGCGCTTCCGCCTGCCCATGTCGAGGACTGATATTGGTAACTATCTTGGCCTAGCAGTTGAAACTGTCAGCCGAGTCTTCACACGTCTTCAGCAGAATGAAATATTGAAAGTTGATGGGAAAGAATTGCAAATTTTGGATTTGAGAAAACTCTGTGATATTGCCCATAGCGAGGGTTGTGATTTTCGATCCTAAGTTCACCAAAAATGACTTAAGAATGGCGTACTCACCGGTCCGTTAAGTCAACAGAAGGGGTCAAAACCCAAGTTAAGGTGACTGCACCCTGAAACAATCGCCAAAACCCGTTACAGGGCTAAGACCCCTAAAACTGTCAAACCTACTTTTTACTCGCTGATATCACCCTATTATAGTTGACACGATAATAAGAAATACTGTCACACCAATCAGGCTGAGGACGTTGATTCCGATGTTCCTCATTGTTTTTGCGTCTTCTGGCTCAAGGATCACTGCTTTACCTTCTCTTTTTTATGCTCTTTTTATGACTCACCACAGTTAAAACTAGTTTGCCCTAACCCTTTAGACGTCTCATTGATCTACATCAATGACTTGGCCATTTTGAAGGAGAATGATACTTGTCACTTATCAAAAAACATTTCCAAAAATGACGACAACAATACTGGCGCTAGGCTTTCGCAAAGATGATCTTAAACATCTGGACATCACAGAAGATAAGGTCCTTTTAAGGGCCATGACCCTTGGAGAATTAGAGTCCATATTGGATATAAGTGAAGAAGTTGACACTATTCTGCTGGATTCCCATTTCCTGACGAGCCCTAAACAGGAATTACGAAACATTCTTGGTTTGACATCGCTCACGACGCAAATTGTTCTGCACTATCACAAAGACGACGAATTGGACCTTGATAGCCTCAGACAATTGGGCATAGACCTTCTCCCCGCTCCGTTGACCAGTGGTGGCTGGCAGGCATTAACCGAAAGCCACTAAACGGGGCTAGCGAGCATGTCTAAAGTGACCATATCTAGTCACATTACCTCTGCGAATAGTAATACTCACCTTGCAAAAAATATGGCCTACTACACCTGTCAAATTTATATTGAGCAGTGAGTAGCCCTATGCCAGCGTTAGATATCTTCCGAGAAGAAACTCGGGAATTCCTTGAACAGAACTGTCCTCAGTCCATGAGAAACCAGCATTTTCATTGGGAGGATGCACATCAATACTACGACACTGATGACGCTAGAGCATGGTTAAAAGCAATGGCCGCGCGGGGCTGGACGGCGCCTACATGGCCAAAAAAATATACCGGTGGTGGTCTGGACCCTGCCCATCGGGCAATCCTCTCCCAGGAGATGGCCCGAATCAAGGCACTGCCCCCCAGCACGGGGATGGGGCTTTCCATGATTGGCCCCACACTACTCGAGTTGGGCACCGAAGAGCAGAAACAGCGACATCTCCCTAAAATAGTCAGCGGCGACGTAAGCTGGTGTCAGGGATATAGCGAACCCGGCGCGGGGTCTGACTTAGCCGCCCTTCAAACAAAAGCAGTCATCGACGGCGACAATTTCATTATTAATGGCCAGAAAATTTGGACTTCGGGTGCACAGTACGCCGACTGGATGTTCGCGCTAGTGCGGACTGATTTTGAAGCGGCTAAACATGACGGCATTAGTTTTGTTTTACTGGATATGCACCAACCCGGTGTCACGATAAAGCCTATTCAGCTGATCTCCGGTTCGTCGCCATTTTGCGAAACTTTCCTCGATGATGCAGTGGCGAAACGCGAAGATCTGGTGGGAGAACTGAACAAAGGCTGGACCGTGGGCAAACGCCTGCTGCAATTCGAGCGATCAGGAATCGGTGGGCTTGGCGGCGGCGCCAGTGACAAGAAAAAGAAAAAACCAGTCAAGAAAGTCAATGAGTTCGCCAAACTCGCCAAAGAATACATAGGTGAGTCAGCAGGTAAAATCGCCGACAATGGCGCTAGAGAAACAATACTTAACCACTCCATGAAGGAACGCGCATTTCAGTTGACGACAAAGCGAGTCACGCAGGAAATGAGCAGCAGCAAGACACCTGGCGCAGCGACCTCTATATTTAAACTTGTCGGGGCAAACCTCGCGCGTAACGGCTCTGAGCTAAAGTCCACGCTGATGGGTACACAAGGCGCTGGTTGGCGGGGCGAGGGCTTCGACGAACAGGAACTCGAAATCACCAAAAACTGGCTCACGAGCCGCGCTGTCACTATATATGGTGGCACCAACGAGGTTCAGATGAACATCATCAGCAAGCGAGTTCTGGGTTTGCCTGAATAATTGCTTTTTAACGATACTGTGTTTATCGACACGGTATCGCTGACGCCTTATCGTAGCGGCTGAAGCCTGTGCCACTTCGCGAACATCTAGCTAGGGCATTGTCATCAACTTCTGCTAACCATCCTTCTACTAGCACTAAACATCTAGATAATTTGGTGCTGCGGCGGTTATGAGGCAGCCAAACATGATTAACAATCTCAACCTAAAATGCAGGATAGACCTCTGTAAGTTTTAACCCGGATCTAGCTAAAGCCTACAGCATTGTCACAAATTTGCGGCTCAGTGATGATTCGCGAGGTGAACAAAATCGATGCAGACTGCATCGGGGTTCTGGCTATTTTCTCCGCCCGCGATTTCACAAAATTTATCAGCGCATCAAGTAGAAATTTATTCTTGTACCCTATTTCGATTATTGCGTTTAACAGGGATAATCAATCCATGTGGCAAATTATTCTCTATTTATGGCAGATCTGCCTATTACGGGTCGGCCCCGAAAAAATCCCGGCTAACTGGCATTTTCTGGCCATCTTCTTCAGCTTTTATTTTTTAATCAGCGGCTTTTCAATCATCACATCTCGCCCCGATTTGAACCTCTTTTCCGGTGCCGTTACTATTTTTATTGGTTCCGGTGTTGCGGCGGTAACCGTATTCGGCCTGCTGAGTCTTAAGCAGGTAACAAACAGGTTTGTTCCAACGCTTTCAGCAATCTTTGGCACTAATTCGATCATTTTATTACCCATGATCGTCACCAGCGCCATGATGGAACTCGTTGATGCGGGAATCTTGCGACTACTTATTGATGCGGTAGCGTGGGTGCTACTAGGTTGGTGGCTCACGATTGTTGGATCGATTCTATCTCGCGCAGCGACTATTAGCGTTTTACAGGGCGCAATGCTTGCTTTTTTGATTGAGGTAATCTCCCTGCTCATCACCTTGAAAATCTTCCCTCTCAACCCACAGTAAGGATTCCCAGTGCGTATACATATCTTGGGTATTTGCGGCACACTGATGGGCAGTATCGCTTTGCTCGCAAGGGCAGCGGGACACCGGGTGAGCGGCACAGACAATAACGTTTACCCGCCAATGAGTGACTTGCTAGCAGCCTCCGGGATATCTTTGTCTTCACCCTACAATGCAGAAAACATTCCAGCGGATGCTGAACTCATTATTGTTGGTAATGCGAACTTGCCAAGGGGCAACACGGCGGTTGAACATGTCCTGAACAGCGGCATTCCCTACACCTCAGGCGCAGAATGGTTGGGAAGATACCTGCTCGCGGATAAATGGGTCATTGCGGTTTCCGGCACCCATGGCAAAACAACCACCAGCGCAATGATTGCATGGATTCTTGAGTACGCCGGTATGAAGCCTGGGTTTTTAATCGGAGGTCTGCCGAACAATTTTCTAGAATCTGCCAGGTTGGGTGAGACGCCATTTTTTGTCATAGAGGCAGATGAATACGATACGTCTTATTTTGACCGTCGATCCAAATTTCTTCACTACAAGCCACGTACACTTGTGATCAATAATCTCGAGTACGACCACGCAGATATTTTCCCAGATATGGAGGCGATCAAGAACCAGTTTCACCTTCTGGTAAGGTCTGTACCGGGAACTGGCACGATCATTCATCCTGAACACAGCGAGGATATTGATTCGTTGCTTCAGCGAGGCTGCTGGAGCGAGGTACAAACCTTCTCTACAACCGACGTGATAAAACCATCTAACACATCAACAGCCGATCTCTCTGCTAAAGCGAGTAATCCGGATGGCAGCCAGTTCTCTGTGCATCTCGATTCTAAAGAGGTCGGCTCTGTTCACTGGGCGCTCACTGGTGACCACAATATTGCGAATGCGCTGGCAGCGATACTGGCCGCGCGAAATGTTGGTGTCAAGCCGGCGATCGCCTGCGAAGCCTTGGGGCAATTCAGCGGCGTAAAAAGAAGAATGGAAGCGATTTACAGTCAGAATGGATTAACCATTTATGATGACTTTGCTCACCACCCCACAGCTATTCAAACCACATTGGCTGGCCTACGGCGGCGAGTTGGAAATGAAGCCATCATGGCGATCCTAGAACCCGGATCACATACCATGCGAAAAGGCACCCACCTCGGTAAACTCGCCCCCGCGGTCGCGGAAGCAGACAACGTTATCTGGTTCAAACCAGAAGACATACAATGGGATATGAAAACTGAACTCTCTTCCAAAAACAGTTTTATATCCTCAAACATACCCGATATCATCAAGTCTGCCATCAGTACTATCAAACAGAAAAATATTAAGCATCTGGTAATTATGAGTAATTCCGGGTTTCAGGGCATTCACAACCAACTGATAGATCGACTCGATCAAGTTAAAGACTAATTCGCTGAAGTTATGAAGGAAACTGATCTATCAGAACCGATCAAGACCTATTTTAAGCAACGGGGATACTTGGTCCAGTCTGAAGTTAAGGATTGCGATGTCACCGCACAACGAGACGATCAACTGGTTATCGTTGAATTAAAAACAAGTGTCAATATCACTCTGCTTATTCAAGCAACGGCGAGACAAAAGATAACTCCTTTCGTTTATGTCGCAATACCTGAACCCACTAGCCAGAAAGGCACTCACTGGCGAGGCATTCTGACAGTGCTCTCTCGTCTCAATCTTGGTTTACTGCTGGTAAATTTCAATCCTCCTGGCACCACTGTTAAGGAGGCCTTATCTCCCGACAACCTTACGCTAAACGCCTATGAATATAGTAAAACCAGCCCCGCGAAATCAAAAATTTCGGGACATGGCCTTAGAAAACGCGAGGCAATTTTACGCGAACTCAAGGGGCGTTCTCTTGACCTTAATGAAGCCGGAAGCAATCGACGTGAATTAGTCACCGCTTATCGAGAGAATGCAATCTTTATCGCTACTTGTCTGCAACATTGTGGCGCTTCTACTACCGCGCAACTGCGGGCGATTGGCACCGGTGACAAAACAGCAAACGTCCTAGCAAAAAACTACTACGGTTGGTTTGAACGAGTGAAAAGAGGCACTTATCAACTCACAAAAAAAGGACAATTAAACCTTGAGAATTATCCCGAGCTCACAGCGCTGAGTAAAGGTCACATAAAAAAGCTAAAAGTTAAGCTGAAATAAAAGCACCACCGAGCGGCTACCGCTACGTGCCGTAAAATTGCGTGCACCTTTGAGATATGTCGCCAAAACAACATTAATCCCGAAAGCTTTCTGCACGTTCATTCCTCTACAAGGTTGTAACTTGGGGAGCCTTCTAACCTCATCAACTGGGATTATTTCAACCGACTCCGCGCACACCTCACCCGTTAACTTTGGATTAAGGATCATTAAACAACTGCCAGAAAGTCAACCCTCAGGGATTGCCGTTAACAAGGCTTTAGCTTTTTTCTGATCAGGCACAATACCGGGTGTATCCAGACAAAACTCGACCATGATGCCGTTGGGGTCTGCATAGTAAACTGACTGACACCAATCGTGATCAACCTCCATAATCGGCTCAACATTTGCAGCCGCCATCTTTTGCTTAACTTCATCGTATCTTGCCTGATCGGCAGCAAAAGCCACGTGATTAACCCAAACAGGCAGTCCCATACCGGTTGAAATGTCGGTCCGAAGCTCCTCCGGTTCTCCAACACCGTGCAAATCGAAAAAAGCCAAACTGCTCCCGTCACCCAAATCGAAAAAAATATGTCTCATGAAGGCCTCTGAGGTACCACCTAATTCGGTGTGAATGAGTGGAAAACCCATCAAATCTTCATAGAACTTTACCGTTGCCTCTATGTCACGGCATGCAAAAGCGACGTGATGAAAACCTTTATTTCTCATATTCAAAACCCTCCGTGTGTCTTCATCTATGCTACCCAAGCAGGGACGGGGTTTCTAGCCACCTCACTGTAAGAGTAATGAGCGAACGCTTTCTAACGCTCAGGTTATTGAGCTAGAAGCGCCCGAACAGGGCATCTGGGCACTCAACCTATAAAACTTTCCTGTATTTACAATACTTCCGGGATGATCCGCGCAGAGTAAACAGCTAGACTGTGTGTTTTTTTCGAAACTACTCCGATGAATATTAGAAAATATCTCGACGCCGAAGTCGAGAAGGCCCTCGCAAGTCAAGGTGCACTAGGCTGCCCGGCAATTACAAAACAGGCTCAGCGCGCTGAATTTGGGCAGTATCAGGCCAATGGCGTGATGGGTGCGGCAAAAAAACTGAAGGTAAAACCACACGATCTTGCCCGTCAGGTGGTTCAAAATCTCGACCTAGAGTGTCTGCAACGTGTCGAAATTGCAGGACCTGGTTTTATCAACTTGCACCTTGAACCCGAGTTCATTGCTGAACAACTTCGCAACATGCGGCTGAGTGATCGACTTGACGTTGAACGAGCGGAAAATAAAACCGTTGTGATCGATTACTCCGCGCCCAATCTCGCCAAAGAAATGCATATCGGCCATCTGAGGAGCACTTCAATCGGCGATGCCGCCGCAAGATTACTTGAATTCCTCGGTCATACAGTCATTCGCGCTAATCATGTGGGGGACTGGGGTGCACAATTTGGCAGCCTGCTTGCTTATATGGATCAGCTTGCGGCACAAGGCGAGGAATTGAGCACAGCACTTGCTGACCTTGAAAAATTCTACATGGCCGCCAGCGCGCTATTTCGAAATGACGAGACTTTTGCGAAGAACGCACGTGATTATGTTGTAAGGCTTCAGAGCGGAGATCCCCATTGCCTTGCTCTGTGGGAGCAGTTTATCGAGGAATCAATTACACATTGCCAAGCAGTTTATGAACGCCTGAATATCACTTTAACTCGTCAAGACATCAAAGCAGAAAGTTCCTATAACGAAGACCTGCCCAAGGTGGTAAACGAGCTTACCGAAATGGGCCTGCTAGTAGAGTCTGATGGTGCAAAGTGCGTATTTCTTGAGGAGTTCACCGGCAAAGACGGTAACCTACTGCCTGCGCTTGTCCAGAAATCTGATGGCGGCTACCCCTACTTGGCGAGTGACTTGGCGGCAGTGAGATACCGAACACGAGAA
The DNA here is from genome assembly GCA_964228885.1 of Pseudomonadales bacterium. Taxonomy (GTDB): domain Bacteria; phylum Pseudomonadota; class Gammaproteobacteria; order Pseudomonadales; family Azotimanducaceae; genus UBA4582. The sequence goes on from CAXRCG010000281.1 coordinate 11,945, forward strand.
GTCAAGGCAGACCAAGCTTTGTATTTCGTCGATGCCCGACAGAAGTTACATTTGTCTCAACTATTTGCGGTTTCAAGAGAGGCTGGTTATCTGGGGGCTGGAAACGACTTCAAACATTGTCCTTTCGGCGTGATTCTGAAAAAAGATGGGAAACCGTTTAAGACTCGAGATGGCGCCGATGTAAAGCTGCGCGACGTGATTGAAGAGGCCGTTACGCGCGCACGAGATCTGGTCAATGCAAAGAACCCTGAACTCGATGATGCGACACGAGGACGAGTAGCCGAGGTCGTGGGGGTAGGCGCGATTAAATACGCTGAGCTATCAAAAAATAGAACAACTGACTATATTTTTGATTGGGATACCATGCTGTCTTTTGAGGGCAATACTGCACCTTACTTGCAATATGCATACACGCGCATTCGCAGCATATTTCGCAGGGCGGATATTCAAACTGAGGCATTGAACAACGCCGAACTAGTCCTTACTGAACCTCTCGAACTTGAACTAGGCGTTAAGTTGATGCAACTTTCGGAAACGCTTGAGGCGGCAGCAGAAGACTTTCAGGCCAATATTCTCTGCAACTATTTGTTTGAACTGGCTGGCACTTTTATGAGTTTCTATGAGGCCTGCCCAATGCTCAAGGCAGAGGAAAACGTTCGGAATAGCCGATTGTTGATAGCGGACCTCACCGCTAACACGCTGAAGAAAGGGCTCGAGCTATTGGGCATTGAGGTCGTCGAGCAGATGTAGTCTTTTCACGTTCACCTAATGGAACCGAAACCTATGACGGTAGCACTCAAGTGTCGCGAACGTGATTGAGCAGTCTGCTGTTAAAAACAAGAAGCAACTATTACATTCATCTCAATCGGGATTAACCGATGCCCAACATCGACAAGAAGCAAACGGATAGGCTCACTAAAACACCCGGTATGCCGACGGTGACTATCATCGCGGCTCGCGCCCAGAATCATGTTATCGGTCGAGGCGATGAGATTCCTTGGCGCGTAAAAGGCGAACAGAAACTATTCAAAGAACTGACCATGGGTGGCTGCATGATCATGGGCCGAAAAACCTTTGAATCAATCGGCCGCCCTCTGCCCGGGCGCGACACGATCATCGTGTCTCGAAACGCTGCATTTCGTCACGAAGGCTGCGAATGCGTGGCTGATATTCCTGCTGCGCTGAAACTTGCAAACGCCAAAGGAGTTCCCGTGCACATTGTCGGGGGTGGCGAGATCTATAGACAAGCGCTTGAACTCGACATCGCTGACGTGCTGCATATCACCACTATCGAGACGGAAGTCGAGGGCGACGTCTATTTTCCGCATATTCCCACGGCGATTTTCTCTGTGGTAGAAGAGCAAAAGTATCAATCTAATATCGATTACTTGTACCAGCGCTACGAGCGAACCGCCAAGTAAAAGCCCGCCAAGTTGACCACCGCTCAGCGCACCTGCCTGTGTCAAATCCTAATGGTTTTTGCCCGAACAAACATACCTAGATCTTTTTGCAGCTAGATTTTTCTGAGTTTCAAATGATTCAAAGACACCTATCGGAAATACATCTGGTAACATCGCTCGTCAGGCGGAAAATCAATGCGCAGGGTTATCGCTGCAGAAAAAATGAAAAGGATGGGGTTAAATCAGAAATCATGACAAATCGTGTCAATTTTTTGTTGTTGGTTTTTCTTCAAGTGTGGCCATCATTTGCGCTCGCTGATTCGGATTTCGAGCAAGCTGCCGAGGCCTACAGCAACAACAACTATGCCGTTGCTTTTCCTGCTTTCACTAGACTCGCTGAACAAGGTGACGCAAGGGCACAAACCGTTTTGGCGTTAATGTACAAATACGGCGAGGGCACAACGGAAGACCCTTCGCAGGCTTTTAAATGGTACCAGCGCGCTGCAAAACTCAATTATCCTCCAGCCCAGTTTAATTTAGGCCTGATGCATCAAGAGGGACGGGGGACGGCAATTAACCATGAGCTTGCCATCCATTGGTATATCAAAGCCGCTTCTGGTGGGTTCAAGAGAGCCAACGAAAAACTTGAGGAACTGAACACAACCAGCCTGTCAAACACGGATATTGCAGAACCACTGATTCAGGCACCCGAGAAATGGAACTTTCGCCTTCCCAACTCACAAAGGCGCCTCACACAGGCAGAAACTGAACATCGCAGTACGGCCATGCAAAACAGGATTTCCTCACTTGCCGCTACTTATCATGTACAGCTCGGCGCCATGAGTTCAATCAAGGCGGCAGAAACACTATGGGATCAGATTGTCTTTCTGTCACCAAGGCTATTTACTCAGCAGAAAATGCTCATCAAAGCGTCCGACAATACACCAAATTCAATTTACCTACTGCAAACAGGCCCTTTCGCAAGCTTGTCAGAAGCGACCAGCTTCTGTCGAAACATAAGTCAACACGGGGTAAGAACAGGATGTTTACCCCTGTCATCAATAAATGAGTAAGCTCAACCGCAAGTGCTGGCGGTTGGTCATTTGTTGTTTTTTTCTCTTCGTTTTTTGGGATGATTTCTTGAGATAATGACACCATGACGCCAGAAGATTACAAAAATAATCTACTCAACCGGTTAATACCTTTAGGTTTCACATCTGCGTTTTTTGAAACCTGCAAAATGCCGCTACAGATCGAAGCCGAAAAGTTGGTATCAGCGGGCCAAGATGTATTCGCGCGCGATCAACGCATGCAACCCCGTGCTCTGGCTGCCTGGCAAGAAATGAAAAGTGATGCTGCAATCGAGAACATTGAACTCCAACTTGTTTCTGCTTTCAGATCTGTTGAATATCAATGCGAACTGATTCAGCGGAAACTTGATCAGGGTCTCAACCTAGCTGAGATTCTCATGGTGAATGCTGCACCAGGCTTTAGTGAGCATCATACCGGCAGAGCCATCGATCTGACGACGCCGGGGGAAAAGCCTCTGGAAGAATCCTTCGAAAAAACCAATGCATTCGAATGGCTAAAAAATAATGCCGGCGATTACGGTTTTACAATGTCGTATCCCAGGGACAACCCTTGGGGTATTGCATACGAGCCATGGCACTGGGCATGGGAAGCAAGCTAACGCGAATACTTGCTCATTTTTTCTGCAATCAACTTTCGCTGTTCCTCCGTCAACGCTTTACGCGTCGGTTGCGCAACAGGATCTTTTGCAAACACATACTTTTCTCGGATCACCTGACGAGCAGCAAAACCTTGGTGCTTTAGAAGGTCAAAACACTCATCCACCATGGCAGGGTTACCGCACAGCATGACAAGGTCCCGGCTAGCATCAAGTTCAAGCTGCGCCAGCTGTTGCTGCACATATCCGGCATGAACATTACTTGCGATTGACGGATTCGAAACTGCCATATCCCGGCTCAGGCTGACGCGGAAATCCACATTTGCCGCATATTTTTGCTGATATTCAACCATGAAATCGGAGTAGAGTATTTCACTTTGATCACGCGCCCCAAACAAAAAAGTCAGTTGGACCTCTCCCGCAGCTAAAGGGGTTTCAAGCTGACGTAACATTGGAAGGTAGGGTGCAATCCCGACGCTTGTCGCAACGAGAATAATACGGGGGGGCAATGTCTGCGGAATCACTAAACGACCGAATGGGCCTGTTACAGTTGCCAACAAACCTTGCGATGCAGAAAACAACAGATCGGTAGCTCTGCCTTTTTCAACTTTCGAAATGACCAAATCTAATATTGAGGTACTGATCTCTCCGTTAATGACGGAATCATCAACATTACATAAGCTGTAACTGCGCTCGAATTCGCCACGATCGTCATTAAATGTAAAGCGAAAAAACTGACCCGGCCGAAACTTTATTGATTCACTGGCGAGAGGAACGAATCTCAAAGCAATCGTCGACCCACTTAACCAATCAACCTGTTTCAATTCAACTTCCACTTCTTTGCCCTTTTAAATTGACCGATGTTCGCTATGACTGCCGGCTTGTGGCCAGACTACCCACGTGCGAGACCATAATACCCGATAGACAATTCGGGGCAGAGT
>CAXRCG010000282.1:0-3499 GCA_964228885.1 Pseudomonadales bacterium
CGCAAAGTGTGCTTGCGCGAGCCTAGCAAGTTTTTCGGTCGTGCCTGTCTTATATAAATTTGCGCCTCCGTAAACGGTGTGTACGGGTTGACGTTGAATTTTTACTCCGGGAAATCTCGCATTAAATTCATTATTCGACGAAGCAAGTAGCAATAATAGTGGTTCCAGCTGATCCTGATTGAGAGATAGTTGCACGATAATTTCCTATGAGGGTTCTTTTAAGTATAGCGGTGAGACGTCGCGTGAATTTGTTCGTTTGTTGCCATCCGGTCATGGGGACCGCGGATAAAGACTAACGCGCTATTCGCGAAGCACGATACAGCGAATCCTTGACCTATCTCAAGTGCAATTTCAACGGCTTTCCGTTATGTTAGGCGCCTTTCATGAGCGTACATGGGTAGAGAGTAATATGAGCGTAGACATCCAACCGGTAAGTGATTATTTCTTTCAACTACAAACGCTGATCTGTGACAGGCTGGCTACCATCGATGGTGGCGCTGAATTCAGCATTGAGGACATCCATCAGGAAACCGGTGCCCATTCCAGACCCCGTGTGATTGATCAAGGAACACATATAGAACGCGGTGCTGTGCAATACTCCTATAGCCTTGGCGATTCGTTACCACCCGCGGCAACGGCAAGAAACCCCGAACTTTCGGGTAAAGGATTTCAGGCGGCAGCAATATCCATGATTATGCATCCACGTAACCCTTATGTGCCGACTTTTCACGCAAACTTGCGATTTTTCTTGGTTGACCAATCTCACTGGTATTTTGGCGGCGGATTCGATTTAACCCCCTATTATCCTTTTCAAGAAGACGTGGTGCATTGGCACCAGTGTGCCAAGCGAGCCTGTGATCCCTTCGGTACAGATGTCTATCCTAGGTTAAAAAAACAGTGTGACGATTACTTCTATCTCACTCACCGAAACGAGGCACGCGGTGTTGGTGGTGTTTTCTTTGATGATTGGGTCGAAGGCGGTTTCGACCGAAGCTTCGAATTTGCTAAGAGCATCGGTGACAACATATTACCTGCCTATGTGCCCATTATTGAAAAACGCAAAGACACGCCATTCAGTGAGCGAGAGGAAGAATTTCTGCTTTACCGAAGGGGACGTTATGCCGAATTTAACCTCGCGATCGACCGGGGCACCCGTTATGGGTTGCAAACTGGGCGACGTATTGAGTCTGTTCTGGCATCGATGCCACCACGGGCAATATGGAAGTATAATTGGCAACCTGAACCAGAATCGGCGGAAGCCAAACTTTACCAAGAGTATCTCCCTGCCCGTGACTGGATAGACCTCGACTGACTGAACTATTCGGACCGGGTAGCGAAAGCCTCTACTTCTCTCCAGACTCGCATTGTGTTTCCGCCCAATATTTTCTCGATGTCACATTCGCTGTAGCTATTTTCTATTAGCGCATCGACAAAATTCGGATACTCGCTGACATTGCGGTGACGGTCGCATCGAGCTGTCCAGATTGTTCGGGCGCGCCGCAACCTGCAACGAGCAGCATGAGAGAGAGTATCGCGGCAAATGTGTAAGGGTGTGTCGAAGTAGGCTTAAGGGGTCTCATTGTTGGTCATCCCAGCACAAAAGATAAGAGTACAGACTTATACATTTGCCTGTGTGATAGAAATTATGACAGGGTATGGGTGGAATTTCCGCTCAGCGCTGATAGCGAGTGAGTGAATCAGCCTTCAATCACCAGACATATACTTCTCCTGTTGATTGAAAACCCGTGACCTTCTCATTAAAGTGCTGTTTCTCACACTCTATCGGGGCGCTCTTACGTGTCATCCAGCACATTTCGCCAAATCGACTCCCGTTTACCCAATGTCGGCGTCACTATATTTACCGTCATGTCGAAGATGGCAGAGGAATTCAACGCGATTAATCTTTCTCAGGGATTCCCGGATTTTTCTGCACCGCCACGTTTACTTGAGCTGCTTACAAAACATGCAAATGATGGTCGAAACCAGTACCCACCGATGGCTGGTGTGCCACATCTGCGAGAACAGATCGCACAAAAAGTAGCGAATATTTACCATTGCGACGTTAACCCCGATACTGAGATCACGGTGACTTCCGGTGCAACCGAAGCACTATTTGTTGCAATACAAACGGTCATAGGAGAAGGCGATGAGGCGATTATTTTCGACCCTGCCTACGACTCTTACGAACCAGCCATTACCATGGCCGGTGGCTCAACCACACACATTCCCCTCAGCACGCCAGGATTTACCATTGATTGGGATCTGGTTCAGGCTACGATCAACGACAGAACCAAATTACTGGTCCTTAACTCACCACACAATCCCTGCGGCAGTATCTTCACGAAAACTGATCTGGAGTCGCTTGCAAGGATCGCAGAAGCGCATGATCTATACATCATTAGTGATGAAGTTTACGAACACATGATTTTCGATAATGCAAAACACCTCAGCATGTTGTGCGACGAGCGGCTACGACAGCGGAGTTTTGTCGTTTCTTCATTTGGTAAAACCTACCATGCAACGGGATGGAAGGTCGCATACTGTATCGCGCCAACCCAACTTACCAATGAGTTTAGAAAAATTCATCAATACGTGACCTTTACCACCCACACACCGTCTCAGTGGGCTATCGCTGATTTCATGCAGGAGTGTCCTGAACATCATTTGGACCTATCGAATTTTTATCAGCGTAAACGCGACTGGTTTCTAAAAGAAATGACTGGCTCAAGATTTAAAATGGCGCCTAGCCAGGGCAGCTATTTTCAGCTCGCGGATTACAGCGAAATTTCAGACAAGGGAGACGTTGAGTTTGCTAATTGGCTGACACAGGAAATTGGTGTAGCTGCAATTCCTATTTCGGTTTTCTACCATTCGCCTCCAGAACAAAAAATTGTTCGGTTTTGTTTCGCCAAAAATGAAGAGACGTTAACAGCAGCGGCAATTAAACTTGCTAGTATCTGAACATCTGCATCGAGGAACTTGAGCATACAATGCAACTCACCATTACGCTGTTTCAGACAGACCTTATTTGGGAAAACAAACTGCGAAACCTAGATAATTTTACTGAGCAAATGAACGCCGTTGCGCAATCAGATTTGGTGGTGCTGCCAGAAATGTTCAGTACCGGGTTTTCAATGCGATCCGATCTGCTCGCTGAATCGATGGACGACAAGACGGTGCAATGGATGCTCGCTAGATCAAGAGAACTTGACTCAATTGTATGTGGAAGTTTGATCATTCGGGACAATGGCAACTTTTATAACCGATTTGTCTGGGCACAACCTGACGGCAATCTGCAGTTTTATGATAAAAGACATCTATTCAGAATGTCAGAAGAACACCAACACTACTCACCCGGCAAGCAAAAGATTGTGCTGGACATTAAAGGTTTCAAAGTCTGTCCCCAGGTTTGTTATGACCTCAGATTTCCGGTGTTCAGCAGAAATACGCAGCCAATCGACGAGGAACTTTCAGCGGCTTATGATTTACTGCTTTACGT
>CAXRCG010000283.1:0-13234 GCA_964228885.1 Pseudomonadales bacterium
CGAGGATTATCGCGCTAAGTTTCCTGCTTGGATGGACGCCGATAAATATCAGTTGATTTAAAAAAGGTTAGTTGGATAGCTTTAGAATCAACGGCAAGTGAAACGCATTCAGACAGATCCAGACAGCATATTAAATTAAGAGACAGATAGGAGATCTCAATGTCACGACTCAAATTTGGCGCATTTCTCGCTCCCCATCACCCGATTGGGGAGCACCCTATGCTGCAATTCCAAAGAGATTTAGATCTTGTCGAACATCTTGACCGGTTAGGGCTTGAAGAGTTCTGGTGTGGCGAACACCACTCTACTGGCTGGGAAATCATCGCTTCTCCCGAAATGTTTCTCGCTGCAGCAGGTCAGCGCAGTCATCGAATCAAGCTTGGCACTGGCGTCGTATCCCTGCCTTACCATCACCCCTTCAACGTTGCTCAGAGAATGGTGCAACTTGATCATATGACTGGCGGCCGAGCAATTTTTGGCTCTGGTCCCGGCGCCCTGCCCTCAGATGCGCATACCCTTGGCATCGATCCAATGGTCCAACGCGATCGCCAAGACGAAGCAATCGGCGTCATCAGAAAACTCCTCAGGGGTGATGCGCGATTTAGCCATGACAGTGAATGGTTTACTTTGAAAGATGCTGCCCTGCAATTGTTGCCGTTGCAGGAAGATATGCCTTTCGCCGTTGCTTCGATGATATCACCCTCGGGCATGACTTTAGCCGGTAAACACGGCACGGGCGTTCTCTCTATAGGATCCACGTCAACTGCCGGTTTACAAGCGCTCCCGACGCAATGGGGATTTGCCGAAGAAGCTGCAGCGAAAAATGGAAATACAGTCTACAGAGATGACTGGCGTGTTGTCATGAATTGGCATATCGCTGAGACTCGCGAACAGGCAAAAGAACAAGCCAAACATGGCCTGCAGCGTTGGCACAATGAATACACCGTGGGCACGCTTATGCGGCCTGGTGTCGAAGCATTTAAATCACCGGATGAGGCAATAGAAATGATGGCCGAGGGTGATGATTCTGCTGTCGTCATTGGCACTCCTGACGATCTCGTTAATGCCGTTAAAAAGATGGTTAAAGTCACGGGTGGCTTCGGCACGGTCATCGGTTTTATCCATGACTGGACAACACCAAAAGATAACTTTAACAGCTGGGACATGGTTGCCCGTTATGTTGTGCCAGAAATTAACGGATATCTTAAGCATTACCGTGAGTCACAAGAATACGTTGTCAATCACCGTGAAGTGTTTGATCGCGCAGGTCAGGCAGTGGTTGCCAAAATAATGGAAAACGATGATGCCGTTGCAGCAATGCAAGAACAGGCAAATGCACAATCCGCCATGCAGTCGCACAATGCGCCCGACCTTGAAGCGGAGGCGAAAAAACGTTGATAAGCCTATTTTGCGGCGGGCGCACCGACCAATGAAATCCATTTGCGTATATTGTGGCTCAAGTTTTGGCAACCTGCCTGCTTTCACCAACGCTGCACGCCAATTAGCTAAAGCGATGAATGAAAGATCAATTTCTCTTGTTTATGGCGGCGCTAGTGTAGGTATCATGGGGGAAATCGCGAACGCTGTGCTTGACGAAGGTGGCGCAGTCATCGGCGTGATACCTCAGGCGCTGGCAGACAAAGAAGTCTCCCATGCGGGGCTTACAGAGCTACATGTTGTTTCCTCGATGCATGAGCGCAAAGCGCTTATGGAGGAAATATCTGATGGTTTTATTGCGTTGCCCGGTGGTTTTGGCACACTTGAAGAATTATTTGAGGTGCTCACTTGGTCTCAATTAGGATTTCACCAGAAGCCAGTTGGATTGGTGAATGTTGCCAACTACTACGATGGTTTGCTCAGCTTTCTTGATCACACCGCTAAGGCGCAATTTGTCAAAACAACGCACCGAAATCTGCTAATTTCCGAGAATTCGCCTGAAGCAGTGCTTGATCGTATGCAAAAGTTCCAGCCATCAACAGCGACAAAATGGATCGGTGACGGTGAAACCTGAGAGACAACTTGAAACGCAACATGATCAGACTAGCATCAATAAGGCGCCTAATGTCTGCCCTGACCGACGACGCAGGCCCTACTACAGCAGTCACTTTGGTTCGATGGTTTTTCACTGTGTCAGATCTGCAACGACGATTATTTTGGGCAATTCCTCTCTGTAGCGCCGACGACAAGTGTCATCCAACAAGATTAGGCTTTATTTCCAACAAGCATTCATTCTTTTATCAGCATAGTTCCCTATAATTGGTATTTATTCCTTACCGCTTGAACACAGGAAACCATCACTTTGCTGCATTATCTGGGTCAATATCTAGCTGAAATCGCAGGTCCATTCAGACTTCTCACTTCTTACATTTTTTTAACTGGGCTAGGTACTGCTCTAGCGGCATTTGCGACCTGGTGGTATCTACCTAAGCTTTGGCATTTGTTACCAAGAGACCGTGGTCGTGAATTTGCGGTAGACGCCGCAAAAAGTATTGGTAAGCCTGTGAGCGCAGGCATTCTGTTTATTCCAATATTTATAGTCATAGCATTACTTGTCGTACCTTTCGAGTGGAAATTCGTCGGCATTATCGCCTGCGTGGCTGCGGCTATGGTCGTTGGATATCTTGACGATCGCGCTATTGGTGGCTGGAGCGAATATCGTTTAGGTGCCATTGATCTGGTTATCTCTCTATTTGCCTCGATCATCATCTGCCAAATGGAGAGCTATACAATCTGGTTACCACTTTTTAAAGATGCAATTGATATCGAACCCATACTTTTCATTCCTGCAGCCACAATACTTATTTGGGTCTCAATTAATGCAACCAACTGCACCGATGGCGTCGACGGACTTTCCGCTAGCTTGTCTAGTATGGGTATCATATTCCTTGGCATCATCCTGTATGGCATCGTCGGTCATGCTGAAATATCTCAGTACCTTTTGGTGCCTCACTATGCGCAAGGTGCAGACTGGGCAATCATGGCCTTCGTGATGAGTGGCTGCCTTTCTGGTTATCTTTGGCATAACAGCTACCCCAGCGCTGTTTTGATGGGCGATGCGGGTTCAAGACCTATCGGTTTACTGTTAGGAATTCTGGTACTTGCCTGCGGTAATCCCTTCCTGATTCTTGTCGTTGCGTTTATGGTGCTCGTAAACGGTGCAACCGGCATGATCAAGGTTGCACTATTGCGTTTTTTCAAAATCGGTATATTTCGGCAAATACGCTACCCGCTGCACGATCATGTGAGGCACAAGTTGGGTTGGTCAAACACACAGGTCTTGGTGCGATTTATGCTTTTACAAGCGGTTGGCACACCAATCCTGCTGGTACTGCTATTGAAAGTTCGATAAACGCTTGTCCGGCAAACCACACCTAATCTAGGGTGACGAAATACAAACATGTCGGGCGTCACCCAGCATGGGAAGTTCAGCTTTATTGATGCTTTGGATTGATTCGCGATGTCAGCACGTGGTCTTCCCAAACGCCATTGATCTGCAAATACTGTGCAGCTTTACCTTCAATTGTAAAACCGAGACGGGCTAGCAGATCTCCGCTACGCGCATTCCTCGGCATATAATTCGCCATCACTCGGTGCAGATTCAGCTCATTGAATACATAGCCTAGAGAAGCACTGATCGCTTCAGCCATGTATCCCTGTGATTGGTGCTTCTCAGCTGTAGCATAGCCAAGATGGCAGGATTGAAATGTACCCCGAACAATATTTGAGTAGTTACATACCCCAAGCACCTCGGTCTCGGCTTTGTTCAACATGGTGAAGCTCAAGTGCGATTGCTCTCGAAACTGTCTAAGCGCCATCCGCAGTTGAACCTGCCAAAACGCTGGCGTGTAATATTCACTCGATCTCGCGGGTTCCCATTGAGTGAGAAATTCCCGGTTTTCGTTGCGAAACTTGACCATCAACTCAGCTTGCGAGGGATCCAGAACACGAAGAACCATACGTTCGCTCTCAATAACCGAAATGTTGGCGCTCGTACTCCGGAATCTGCTCTTAAAACTCGTCATCGGATAACATTTCTCAATCGTTTCACGTTTTATCCCTAGGATAGGTTTTCCTTACGATAGAGTGTACAGCTTCTGGCAGTAAGGGTTAAGGTCGCATCGGGCGGTAATCTGAACCAATCATGTCGGGCAAGCATCTCACCATTCATATTAGCGATACATGCCAGTAGAAACCCCTCCATGTCACCCGCATATTGTGTTCGAAGTACACCATCAGGCGCACGGGATGCTTCACTGAGATCAATCATTCTTGGCTCAGGGGGAAACCCAGGCCATGCAAGCATCGGCTGTTCATTACCCTTATATTGCCGCTGTTCGACAAAGAGCGGGCATCCTTCACAAGTAAACGTAGCGTCTAAACCCCTCAATTACCGCCTTTGATATCGAAGGTTGGCACTACGAGCACAAAATAGTCGCCCCCATACGTTTACTGACTATTTTAATTAAGCCGGTTATCCTTAGCAGTTTAACAACGTGTTCGTTTTTATTTTGAGCACGTTAATATGAACGCCAAAAAAAGTTACAGGAATAGCTATGCGCATTATTCTCTTATCTGTCGTGGCTGCACTTTGGTCGATTTCTATAGACTCAAGTGCTAAGGAGCCTGATTGGCAGCGGCTCCAATCTGATTCACTCAACACACTTGTCGACCTCATAAAACTTGATACCTCACAACCTGCTGGTAATGAGTACCTCGCCACAGACTATCTTGGTAAGAGACTTAAGGCCGAGGGCGTAGATTTCAAAACCTTCGAAGCAAAGCCAGGCAGAACCAACATAGTGGCGCGAATCAAGGGGAATGGCAGTAAACGTCCCCTGCTGCTTTTGGGGCACACCGATGTGGTTACCGTAGAACCGGAAAACTGGTCATTCGACCCATTCGGCGGGACAGTCAAAAATGGCAAGATATTCGGACGAGGCGCAGCTGATGACAAAGGCATTGTTGCTGTGTCGCTCGAAGTGCTATTGGCTTTGCACAGAAACAAGGTGCCATTGGACCGCGATGTGATATTTCTTGGTGTTGCTGACGAGGAAGGCGGTGGCGGACTGGGTATTACTTATATGGTAGAAAATCACTTTGAGGAGATTGCGGCCGAATTCGCTCTCAACGAAGGCGGCCGGGGATCAATCGATCCCAGCACCGGCAAGTATGTCAACTTTTCTATTGGCACAGCAGAGAAAACGCCCAGGCGAGCACGACTTCTAGCGAGTGGCACCGCAGGTCATGGCTCTGTGCCAACGCGCGACAATGCGATAGGAGCGATCGCCAGAGCCGTTGCCAAGCTTGTCGACACGCCGCTGAAGATGGAGCTGAACGAAACCACCCGAACATTTTTTCATCGATTGGCAGAAACGCGTCCTGAGGCAGAAGCCCGTGTTTATAGGGATATTCTTAAACCGAATCCTGACTTAACCACACAAGCAAAGTTACAAGATATCAATCCCGCTTTTTTCTCGATAATACGCACTTCCGTAGTACCCACGATCATTAATGGCGGTTACCAACGTAATGTAATTCCCTCAAGTGCGGAAGCTACACTCGACATTCGAGCATTACCGGGTGCAGACCCGGAACAACTGTGGGAAGAATTGAGGGCGATCATTGATGATGATTCTATTCAGATTATCCCCATGAAAGTCACTCGCCCAGCGCATGCGCCCGCACCTCTCCAAAATGATATGTTCAGAGCATTCGAAGATATCCTTACCGAACGACATCCGGATGCTGTTGTATTGCCAAGCATGCTGACGGGTGCCACCGATTCCGCGCAACTGAGGGCAGCAGGTATCGCGGCTTACGGATTTGGACCCGGCGTCGTCCTCGGCGACAACAACGGCATCCACGGCAATGATGAGTATTTGAGGGTAGAGCCATACTTTGAATACCTTCGGCTCATGTGGTTATTAACAAATCAAGTAGCCGGCAGTTATGAGTAAAGCAGAAGGAGTTAACGTGACAGAAAAGGTTTTCTATCAAGACAGTTATCAGCAAACACTCAATACAACCATTACCGCAGTGCAGGCTGACCGCATAGAATTTGCAGCGACCATCTTTTATCCACTCGGTGGCGGGCAACCTGGCGATCAGGGCACTGTCTCCTGTAATGGTTCTTCTTTAAATATTGTCGATACACGAAAAGGTGAGACAGCTGACGCTATCAGCCATCAGCTTGAATCTGAAGCGCATGAACTGCAGGTAGGAGATGAAGTTACACTTGAGCTGGATTGGGAGCGACGATATAAGCACATGCGAATGCATACCTGCATGCACTTGTTGGGTTCGCTGATACCCGTCCCTGTAACAGGCGGTTCCGTCGGCGCGGAAAAGAGCAGACTGGATTTTGATATAGGCGACAATCAACTAGATAAAGCTGACCTTACGATCCGGCTAAACGAGCTTGTTCAATCCGAGACGGAACTGTCACTCGAATCAATTACCGATGAAGCGTTGGATCTGAATCCTGGTTTAGTCCGAACCATGTCAGTTCAGCCACCAAGAGGAGCAGGAACTATACGCATGATAAGAATCGGCGATATTGATTACCAGCCCTGTGGTGGAACCCACCTTATTAATACATCGGAGATTGGCGCGGTACGGATTTCAAAAATTGAAAATAAAGGTAAGAGAAATCGCCGAGTCCACCTGGTCTTTGACGATTAGCTTCAGCGTAATCACAAGACGTATTAGGCCAAAACAAGCGGTTTGATGCTTATGCTCGTTAACCTTTGGACTTGCGTTGAAGAATTTTCCTTGTGATTACTCAAGCAAAAAAAAGAGATTAATGCATCTTTGTGCGCGTGGCACATCGCGCCCTGCGTGCTGCATCAATGCACCGTAATGATCATTGAGAGATCGAATCGAAAGATCAAAGTGTCGTCATGACGAATTAAAATATTCCCCCTTCAAGACCCGCGGCGAGATACATACCCAGCGTTTCACAGGCATCCAGTATTTCATCCGTCAATTCGCCAACAGCAATCAATGGCTCCTGAACTTCTTTAAAGCCGTAGCCGTTGCCAATGCGTCGGATACTGGTCAGCGCGCCTGTACCATCATTTCCTGCGCTGATGAAAATGGCGATAGGCATACCTTCTAGCTGCCCCTCTAATGGATAAAACGTACGATCGAACAAATCTTTCATAGCCCCAGACATATAACCGAAATTTTCAGGTGTGCCGAAAATGATCCCGTCAGCCCAGAGCATATCTTCAGCAACAGTCTCACCCGCTAGGCGGACCCTCACTTCAATTTCAATATCGGGATGCCTTGCGCCCTTTTGAACACGCTCACACATCCTACCGGTAGAGCCTTCTTTACTGTGATAAGTGATTAACAGGTGTTTCATTTTCGCTTTTCAAATTATTCGCTGAATCCATTTACCAAAGTTTTACCATCATTACGATAACCTATTTGCTTATCGAACAACTAGGCGTCATGTTAAAACAGCCATTATGATCTTTCGTCAACTTCGAATTGCATCAACATCATACTTCGACGACTTCTAATACCAAGGTGTTTCCTGAGATGAATCGATAAGACGGCACTTCGAGGTTTGTTGGCGCTGCGGCGCCACTAAGAACCCGCCCGGAAAGGTCATAGTCACTGTGATGACAGGGACACGAGAAGCCTAGAGATGTATCCTTCGAATTCACTACCTGACACCCCAAATGAGTACATAAATTGTAAGTGACAAAAATTTCGGGCCTTAACGACCTGTATTCATTTTCAGCAAATGCGGGCTGAACTGATTGCAAAGAAAGGGGATCTTTTAGATCAATGCTCCTTTCCCTGATCGTCTTTATCATCTTTTGAGTGCGTTTCTGTATCACGAGATCCCGGCCCCGCCAGCGAACAATTTTTGATTGCCCCGGTCTTAAATCATCGACACTGACTTCAAGGCTGGTTTCATCATCGGCGGTGGGAATTAGCGCGCGGAAAAACGGGAAGGCGAGAAAACCTGCTCCAGTGATCGAGAAACCCTTAACTATGCGGGTGAGCCAAAGACGACGATTCATCATTCTAATAACACTTTGATAAAACTTGATGTTGTAATTTACGAAAAAAACACATTGCCAGACCTACACCAAGAAAATGAATATTTGAAAATGCGTTTGAGATTGGTCTTATCAAATACTCTGCCAGCGCGATGCCTTCTTTCTACACATTATGGACAGTATACCACCAGCTGGTGCCTGCATCGTCATGCGGCTAAGGCCCTGCTCCGCCTGTTGTGGTTTGGACTAGGCAATCATGTTAGTTTTGCTCTGACTTTTTACGACGAAAATCTCTATGACATTTAAAGCATTAGCGATAGACCTTGACGGCACACTGCTGGTTGGCGACGACCTCTCTGAAAGAAACCGTGTCGCAGTTAAAGCTGCCCATGATGCCGGTTTTGAAATTATTATTGCTACGGCACGGTGGCGTCAAATGGCACAGCGTATAGCTAGCCAAATAGGCATCATTAAACCAATCATCGCATGTAGTGGTGCACAGGTTTATTTGCCCGATCGCGAAGAAGATATTTTTGATCATCGTCTACCCGATGACTTTACTCGAGAGCTTTACTCGCTTTGTAACCAACATCGGTGTATCGCAACAATATCAATCGATGACAACGTTGTTCTTAAACTCGATGGCGAGCCAGACGTGTCCCAGATGCCAGCAGAAATTATATGGACGCCTGAGCTTTCAATGGACAAGCATGTCGCACCGCGTATCGCAGCGACTCAGGGTACAGCAATCAACCAAGCAATTAAGGAAACGTTGAAACCCAAATACGCGGATCAAGTTAATATCTACGATTCGATAGGCCCGAGTGGCAAAGTCGTTATCACAATTACCGCAAAAGCAGCTAATAAAGGAGAGGCACTAAAAGTTAGCTGCGACCACCTCGGTATTTCCTTGGCAGAAGTCATCAGCTTTGGTGATGCTGAAAATGACATAGCCATGTTCGAAATAACCGGCAGCGCTGTTGCAATGGGGCAAGCAGACAACATTGTCAAGGCAGCAGCAAAAACGGTCACCGGAACAAACACCGAAGATGGTGTCGCCATGGCGATCGATCGAATCTTAAAATTTGGCACACCCTGAAATGAAAGCATTTAAATTTAACGCATCCGATGATACTGATGTGCATTGTTACCTTTGGGCACCCAAAACGCAGCCAAAAGCCGTGATACACATCGCCCACGGCATGGGCGAACATGCAGCGCGCTATGAATGGGTCGCCGATCAGCTAGCCGATGCCGGTTATTACATTTACGCCAGCGACCACCG
Organism: Pseudomonadales bacterium; assembly: GCA_964228885.1. Lineage (GTDB taxonomy): Bacteria > Pseudomonadota > Gammaproteobacteria > Pseudomonadales > Azotimanducaceae > UBA4582. The sequence continues at coordinate 9,301 of CAXRCG010000283.1, forward strand.
CGGGCATGGTCGAACTGCCACTAAATTGGGTCAGTTTGGTCCTGACGGCTGGAATCGGACACTGCAAGACCTGCGCGAGATGATAACTGCGCACAAAGCTAACCATCGAGATCTTCCTATCGTGTTACTTGGGCATAGTATGGGTTCTATGCTCTCACAACAGTATATCGAGTTGCATGGAGATACCGTTAACGCTGTTGTCCTGTCTGGTAGTCCGGGTTTTACTCATCCTTTGCTAAGCTGGGTAGTCAGACTCATTGCACTCGTCGAAACATGGCGTTGTGGTGATGAAAGAGTTAGTGGTTTGTTACAGAAACTGGTATTTGATGACAGTAATGCGAGATTTGAAATAGATTCCGCTGAAGGCACTGGTTATGAGTGGCTAAGTCGTGATACTGATCAAGTGCGCGCATACGTGGATGACAGCATGTGCGGCTTTGTGCCCTTCCCGGCTTCTTTAAAGCTAGTGTTTGCGGGTGCGCACTGGACCCAGAAAAAGCAAAACGTTGGAAAAATTCCGGTCAGCTTACCCATCTATCTTTTCTCGGGCTCCGCTGATCCTGTCCATGCTGAACTGCGAAATGTTAAGCGGTTATTGGAAAAATATCGGAATGCGGGTTTGACCGTTGATACCCGTTATTATGCAGACGGCCGGCATGAAATGTTTAACGAAATCAACCGGGGTGAAGTGATCACAGATTTGCTAGCATGGCTTGATAAAACACTTGCTTAACCGTTGATTGGTCAATCACTGATCTGGCGTCCAGTCCCAACGACCAGCTTCATCACCATGTTCTAGCACCCTTTGATGGACAGTATTCAATGCATCGAAAATTTGTCTTGTCGCGTCTTCAACGCTGGTGCCTTCTTCAAAATAGATCGGTGGTTGAATGTTGGCACTCGCCGGTCCTGGGAAAATCTCTCTTGTACCCTTGGGTCTAAGTTTGGCAAGCCCGGTTAGGTAAACCGGCACCACGGGCACCTTGCGATCAAGCGCGAGTAGCGAGACTCCGTGTTTAAAGCGGGACATTTTTCGGCTGGTCGAACGGGTTCCTTCCGGAAAAATCACTAAATTAGCGCCTTGATCAAGTAACCACTTCGAGTAATCAAGTGTTTTTGACCCACCGCCGCGCTTAATCGGAAAGCTCGCGCCTGCCAGCGAGTTATACCAAGGCTGCAATTCCAGCTCTTTCCTGCCACCACCATTTTTTAGGAACCATCGATCCGCCGCCGCACCAAAATAGGTATTCCACTTAATCCGCTGTGGCAGCGCTTGAAATAAGGCGAGAGAGTCAAAATGACTTGTATGGTTACCGACAACGATGCACGGGCCCTTTAAGCCGCTAAAATGTCCCTTACCTGTTACGGTGAAAGGCTTGCAAGCATGCCAGATATGACGAGAAAAATGTCGCCAACGAAAAAAGATGCGGATCGTCTTTGCCCACCAGGATATTTGCCATTCATGGGGACCATCCGTTCTAATCTCCTGTTTGACCATACGTTCAAACAGGTCAATATCAATGCCGGGTAACAACAGCGATTCAGTTGAACTCGTCAATTCCTGCTGTAAGGCAGCTTTTTGCGCCCTGAAGTTGTCGGAAACCTCAAACACAGTGCAGTGATCATATTTGCCGAGTAGCTGATAATCGGCTAGGACATTTGCTTCGTATTCCTCGAGTACCTCGCGAATGTGTCGAATGCGCTCAGGCTTCTCGACAACCGCCTTCATGCCCTCTGTTGATAAACGGGAGAGTAAGACATAAGCAGGCATAACCTAGTCTCCGCCAGGTCCATCTCCGGTAAGCATAGCAACGAAATCATCAATCTCGATTGCGGGTAAGGTCGTAATCTGAATACTGCCACGAGACCCTAGCTCTACCGTAATACGCGCCATCACTTCGTTTGTTGGTGCTTCAATGATGTTGACGAAATCATAACCACCCATGACCGCAAATTGGGCTGTAACCCGCGCGCCCATCGATTCAACTTCCTTGTTGACCTCCTTCAGCCGCTCCGGTCTAGACTTGAGTGTTTTTCGACCATCATCAGTCAAAGTGCTAAGCATGATATACGTTGCCATTTCTAATCCTCTCCAGCTTGAAGCTGGATATCATCTTGATCAACAGTGATTGCTCGTGTCTGGTTCAGGCAAACAAAGCAAGCCTTTAAAATTGTTCGACATATTGCACGCAGGTCACTCTAAGACATAGCGCCCTGGCGCTTTATCTAGGGCTGGGTAATTGTCAGAGCCCATCAGTTTTACGGCTTCGACCTCAGCACCGGACCTTTCTTTTAACCATGCGATCCAGTGCTCACGCCAAGAGCCAGGCACTTCCACTGCGGCGGAAACCCAATCATCGGTCTCAATGGGTAGTTCCTCTGCGATCCAATATTTCATGTGTTTGTTCGGTTTGTTGCTAATCGTTTGAGTATGATTCTGGTTGGTCAGCACGAACTCAACATTGCCACCGAAAAGCTGCGTAGATCTGTAGCATCCTCGCCAAGGCGTAATATGATCGGTACTTCCCGCCATAATGTAGGTGTCATAGGTAATCTGGGACAGGTCAATACGTTTGCCACCCAACCTCATTTCTCTCTTTGCCAGCAGGTTTTCCCAGGCAAGATCAAGAAAGTCGCATTGCAGGCCAGCGGGCACACGGGTGTAATCCATCGACCAAAACAATAAAGGATGTATGGGAGGATTCTTACCCATTAAATAGTTATCTCGGAAGAACGCCATAACGCTTTCTTCGGGCGTCAGCCAAGCAAACATTTCAAAGACATCCTTTTCATCAAAGATACCCTTTGATTGCACTCTGGTCTTCTGTGCAGCGATAGAGCGTTCGGAAACGAATAGCCCAAAGTCGCTGTCTTCTGGTCGATTATCAAGGATGTTCACAAATAACGATTGCGAATTTACGAGGTCTTCCTCTCTTGCTTGTAATAAGCCTAGCGCAGCGGCAGTCGTAATACCCCCCGCGCACAGACCCATAATATTAACCTTATCGCTACCGGTAATCTCTCGCATCACATTGATCGCCGTGATCACATGCTCAGCGTAGTACTCAAGATCCCATGCTTTATTTTCCACCGTAGGGTTGCGCCAACTCACGGCAAAAACGCGAATTCCGGCGTTAAGCAATTCCTTAAACAAACTGCGATCTCTGGTCAGATCTCCTAAATAAAACCGATTTACTTGGCTAAACACATAAAGAAAAGGCGTTTCATGACTGGTCTCCGTCATCGGTTCGTACTGCATCAATTCAATCAGATCGTCTCTATAAACAACCGCACCAGCGCTGGTTGCAACATCCTGTCCGATTACAAACCCATTACGGTCGGCAACCGCCGGGTATCCGTAATTGTTACGATAGTCATCCAGCATATTCCTTAAACCGTTTGAAAGGCTTTGACCACGGCTCTCAAATAGGATTTTCATCGCTTGCGGGTTACCCTGAAGGCTATTTACGGGGGCTAAAAGGTCCTTCAATATACCTAAGAGGTAGGATGCGCGCTTCCGATTCATATCTTCAAGTTCGGAATTCTCGACCCAAGCATCAAGGGCCTTGCCCCAGGCCATGTAATACTGCCCCATGCGCTTATAGAAGGGATTGTCTTGCCAGGCTGGATCAGAGAAACGATTGTCTTTCTGCGGATCGAGACCGCTCATACCCAGAGTTATGGCGGCCAGATCGGTTGCAAGCTCTTGCCAGACGATACCCAGTACTCTGGGATTTGCCGTTAATCTGTCAACCAGTTCCTGAATCGCTCCGATGATTTCATCACGATCAACGCCGAGCGCTAAATTTAACGCGACGCCTTCATTTTTCCTGTCTGAATGTTCATCTACCGCGGCTACCATTCATTACCCTCATTACCATCATTGTCTTGATTCAACCCAATCATTAGTGCGATAAAATCCCAGAAATAATCG
>CAXRCG010000284.1:0-9638 GCA_964228885.1 Pseudomonadales bacterium
AAGTCGCCGAGTATTACAGCAACTATAAAGTTTCAAACGACTTGCTGGAACTTAGAAATTTGATCACGATCGCCGACTTAATTATTCAATCAGCGATTCGGCGCAAAGAGAGTCGGGGCCTACACTACACGCTTGATTACCCCGAGACGCTGGCAGAGCCGGTTGATACAGTATTGGTACCACCAAACTTCGGATAAATTCTATCTTAGGAGTCAAGTTTTAGGTTCAAATACCCACGTAAATGACGAAATTCCCGCATTGGCAAGCTATCGATGAATACGGGTATAGAGATCTTATCGATCAAACTATGTCGAAAATTCAGAACAACCAGCCAATCGAGAACGACCACGCTTTCCACTCGCTCGAAACGACGAACCCTTGCATTCCGATAACGTATTAACCAAGCGCCGTGTTGGCACTCGACAGCAGCGATAGCGTTTTTTGAGACACGTAGCCCATGCGTGCATGCTTCATGAAAAAAACTAATTAACAGCGCCAGAGCGACGAAAAGCGTTAACCAGAATTGGAGTTTTAACCAGATGACGATATAAGCTGCCATCAGGTATAGAATTGCCAGCAAGCTACAATGCAACACAGAGCGCCCGGGCTCGAAAGATAATCTGCCAGTGTTAAGAGGGCTTGGCATTGCGATTGACTTTTCTCTTCAATTCACACCTTGCTAGGGCTGCACCCGATTCAGAATAAACTCAACAAGCGCAGCCATTTGCTTATTTTCCGGTACGGCTTTTCTGCTAAACCACATCAACAGGTCGGGATCATCTTCTTCCAACATATCAACAAAGGTTTGCTGTTGGTCTATTTCCAGTTTGCTATACATCTCATCGAAAAAAGGCAGCAGGAGCAAATCAAGCTCCAACAAGCCCCGTCGACTGCGCCACCTCAATCTGTTTAGTTCCCCGGCTTTATCCATATTTCAGTGCTCTTTCTGCCCGATCTTATAACCACGTTTTTTCCGCGGCTTTAAGAAAATTATCAATTATACGTTTGGAACAAAAAATTATATCGCTTCGGCAGCAACAAAATGTAGACTTATTCACTCGATAAAGACTAAATGATGTTGCCATCAATCAATGTAGGCATTTTCCATGAATCATGTAATCCATCTGCCTGAATACGGATTTCTCAGTATCTCAGGTAAAGATGCCGTGAAATTTTTCCAGGGCTATACCACCTGTGAGTTAAACGACCTGAACAGCACTCAATCCGCTATCGGTGCCACCTGCAATCTGAAAGGGAGAATGTTGGCCAGCTATCGCATCATCTCAGTTGAGGACGGTTTGCTTCTGCGAATGGATCGATTTCTGGTTGAGCCAATGATTGAATTTTTGAAGAAATACATCGTATTTTCAAAGGCTACGCTTCACGACCTGTCCGACAGTTACCGTTGCTACGGACAAATCTCGGACACTAGCGATTCTGCCGGATCAGCGAACACTATCATTGCTTGTCCATCAGATAAGGACCTTTGGCTACAAACGAAATTGGGCCCAAGCATCTGCGTTGAGTCTGAAAATAGCGATGACAAAAGCAGGCAGGCTACCGACACAAAAACGCAACGATGCGAGCTGTGGCTAGATGTCAGTTCGGGGCCTGAGCAAAGCTTACCGGTTTCCGAATCGGATGCAGACTTGTGGCATCAAGCTGAAATCGAACAGGGCCTCGCCTGGGTAACGGCTGAAACATCCGAGGAATTCATCCCCCAAATGTTTGACTACGATAAAGTCGGCGCAATTAGCTTTGAAAAAGGTTGCTACCTCGGCCAGGAAATCGTCGCGAGGATGCAGTATCGCGGCGCGGTTAAACGAAGGCTTCATGCAGGTAGTGCAACCTCTCAGCATGCAAATGGGACCACTCTGCTCGACACCGAGGATCGCAATACAGGGATGATTGTGGCTTCATCGTCGACCAACTTCTTAGCTGTCGTTCAGGTAAACTTACCTGATCAAAGTAGAAGTGAAGATCAGCAAGACGAGAATCACTGGCCGGTGAAAAGAAATTTACGCATTGCCAACGGTGAAAGTGTCGAAGTCAGACAGCTTAGGCAGTAAAACCGCTGCAGATTTTGAGCTGCTTGATCTTTGATTCGATGGGCTGACTTGCTTCCGATTTGCGGAACTGTCAGATTATTCATAGAGCCTGCTCCATGCAGTTAGCAGACTTCAAGATTTATTCCCTGAAGATAGAAAATCGGAGAGAAAGATGTTTCCTAATCGGGGCAATCCAGCTATCGGCAATTAGTGTCATCAATCACCTACAGACCAATCTATCGGCACCTGCGACGTCTGTTCCAAATACCGGTTGCATTGTGAAAAGTGTTTGCAACCCATAAACCCCCTGTGAGCAGATAAGGGAGAGGGATGAGGCGCAGACAATACAAGATGTTTCGAACGGTCAATCATCGCACCCTTCTTCTGCGCGTAGCTTCCCCACAACATAAACACACAGTGCTGAGTCTTGGCAGCAAGCACTTCGATAACTTTGTCGGTAAAAATCTCCCAGCCTTGTCCCTGATGCGATCCGGCGCTAGCACGTTCAACAGTCAACACACTGTTGAGTAATAGCACGCCCTGGCTTGCCCACTTATTCAAGCAACCCATTGCAAAATTTTCCGCGGGCAGACCAAGGTCCGACTGAATTTCCTTATAAATATTTTGCAGCGAAGGCGGGATCCTGACATCGGCATTGACAGAGAAACAAAGACCGTGTGCCTGACCATCACCGTGATACGGGTCTTGGCCCAGTATCACGACCTTGACGGCGTCAAAGGCAGTCGCATTCAGCGCGCTGAAGTACTGGTTACCCCTTGGAAAAATCACTTTCCCCTTACGCTTCTCAGACAGCAGAAATGCCTTCAGCACCTTCATATAGGGCTTATCAAACTCCGCGGACAGATGACGCTGCCAGCTTTCCTCAAGTTGGCCTTCTTTCTCGTTTGCTGTATCTTGATCATTCATGATTTCTGACCAACCTCTTTTTGATGAGTCTGATTTAAGACCGCAGTATAATCTGCTGCTTTCCACTGACACCACACCCCGATGAACCAGCAGGCCCTTATCCAAGGCAACACTTATGCTCAGACATCTATTTCTTGTCTCCCAGGCGCTCTTCCTTGTCCTACTGACTGGCACGTCACTTGGTACCATGGCCATGCCAGAAACTAGCTCAAATGCTATGCTGCTGACGGTCGAAGAAGCCCGGATCAGCAAACTACGAGCACTCCATCCGGAGGTTGCTGATCGTTATTCAGACATTGTGAATCACGCAAAATCCTCTTTCGACAATGCCAGTGATTATGAGGCTATGCGTCTTTTAACCCGCGGCGCTGGAAAAGAACTTTGGGATGCTGCCAAGCGCACTGTTACAGAGGAGGTAACTCTCGAAGACAGAAGCCTTTATTGGTCTCGGCTGTCGCTCACCGCTTACCTGCGAGCAAACGATTTTGCAGTGAGACTAAGTTCTACTCAGCGAATCAGTTTAATTGAAACGCTGGAAAACAGTTCTCGAGGTAGAGACAGTATCGAGTTCACGACAGGTGCGGTGAAAAAAATACTGGTCACGGGGTTTGACCCGTTCTTACTCGATACGCACATTGATCAAAGCAATCCCTCCGGTATTGTTGCATTAAACCTCGATGGCCAGACCTTGACCTACAGGCAAACAAGCGCAGAGATTCAAACCGTCATTTTTCCTGTTAGATTCGAAGATTTCGACGCAGGAGAAGTGGAAAAACTCATCGAACCGCTGTTAAAAGCCAGGGCGGTTGACATGATAGTGACCGTTTCCATGGGACGCACCGATTTTGATCTTGAGCATTTCCCCGGTAGAAGGAGAAGCAGTGGTTCGCCGGACAACCTGAATATTTATTCGGGTGGCGACGAAACCAACCCAAAAATACCTCTATTGGACGGCACCGTTATAAAAGGGCCGGAGTTTCTTGAATTCAGCCTGCCCTTCCGCGCGATGCAGCAGGTGATGATCAACGCAAAGCAAAATCCCAATGAGCAGCAAGATGGGGTGACTTATCCCTATCTCATCAACGACAATCGAACAATCACCACTCTCGACGGCACATTGGAAGCAAAAACACTGGCTGAACTAAAAGGGGCCACCGCCGTTCGAGGCAGCGGTGGCGGTTACCTCTCAAACGAAATTTCATATCGTAGCGTTCGCCTAGCACATCAACACCCGCCCCTTATTCCCACCGGACACATACACACGCCGCGAATAGAGCGCTATGACGCGGAGAGACTGAAAACCATCGCGGATCAAGTCTCTGAGATGATACGGTACGCCATCATTGAAATCTAACAGCAACAAATTTGGACCCGGGTTGATTGTTACCGCAGCTTTCGTCGGCCCGGGGACGGTAACCACCGCCAGCCTAGCGGGTGCAAATTTCGGTTTCTCGCTTCTCTGGGCCTTGGTTTTCTCTGTACTCACAACCGTACTGTTGCAAAACATGTCTGCCAAATTGGGGATTGTGTCGAAGGCAGGTATCTCAGAAGCCATACGTGCTAGCATCTCGAATCCTGTGGCGAGATTTATCGCTATTACGCTTATTGTTTCGGCCATTGGTATCGGTAACGCTGCCTATCAGGGCGGCAATATACTTGGCGCTGCAGTTGCAGGCTCGATCTTACTCGACCTTTCAACGACCACCCTTGCTCTTATCATCGCGCTGATCGCTTTTTGTCTATTGATGTCTGCCCAATACCTACTCATTGAAAAAGCACTGATCACGCTTGTACTAGCGATGAGTTTTGTTTTCATCGCCGCTATGGTGCTTTATCCGCCAAATATTCACGCTCTGCTCAGCGGGTTGCTACCTTCTAACCTCTCATCTTCGAGCTCACTCATGGCGATCGCTCTGATCGGCACAACCGTTGTGCCCTACAATCTTTTTTTACATGCAAGGTCAGCATCTGTGAAATGGTCAGATGTTGATACAGACCAGGCCCTACGTGAAGCGAAACGGGATACTGGGCTTTCTATCGGTCTGGGAGGTCTTGTCACACTTGCCATCATGAGCACCGCCCTCTCAGCGTTCTTTAACACTCAGATCGCGATCAATACCGCTACAATCGGCGATCAACTTGAACCCTTGCTAGGCGCGAGCGCTAAATACTTTTTTGCATCCGGACTGATGGCAGCAGGGCTCACCAGCGCAATTACCGCCCCTCTGGCTGCGGCCTATGCGGTCACAGGGGCCTTGGGATGGAGTGCAAGCCTTGACTCACTAAAATTTCGCCTCTGTTGGCTCGTGGTATTGTTAGCAGGCACTTTAGTGGCTTATTCCGGCGCAAAACCCTTGGTAGCAATACTCTTTGCGCAAGCGACCAATGGCCTAATACTGCCTTTTATCGCGATCTCACTTCTATGGGTGATGAATAATGACGCAATCATGGGAGAACACCGCAATAAACCACAGGAAAATGTACTCGCGGTTCTGGCTGTTTTGGTCACGCTGTCGCTCGGAGGCTACAAACTTTACACGCTATTCGCATGAGCCTGCTTACGTTTTTAACTACTTCCTGGGACGCATGTGCGGGAATAACACAACGTCACGAATCGATGCCGAGTCCGTCAAAAGCATCACCAGTCGATCAATGCCAATACCTTCTCCAGCAGTGGGCGGCAAACCATATTCCAGTGCAGTGACATAATCAGCGTCATAGTGCATCGCTTCATCATCTCCCGCATCTTTCGCTGCCACCTGCATTCTAAAACGCTCGGCCTGATCTTCTGCGTCATTCAACTCAGAAAATCCGTTAGCGATTTCCTGCCCCATGCAAAACAACTCAAAGCGATCGGTAATTTCTGGATTATCGTCATTACGTCGTGCTAGAGGTGAAACCTCAGTGGGGTGCTGGGTAACAAACAGAGGCTGGGTTATTTTATCTTCGACCGTCGCCTCAAATATTTCCATCACCAGCTTACCAAGTCCCCAGCTGTCATCCACTTCAACACCCACTTTTTTGGCAAGCGCTTTTGCGGAGTTCAAGTTCGTTAATTGTTCTGGCGAAATCGACGGATTGTATGCCAGCACTGCCTCGGCCATCGTCATTCTGGCAAACGCCGCCCCGAAATCAACATCGGTATTCTGGTAGGTAAAAGATGCCGTGCCATTTGCAGCGATCGCCGTTTGTCGGAAGAGCTCTTCAGTCAAATCCATCAGATCATTGAAGTCGGCATAGGCCCAATAAAATTCAAGCATGGTGAATTCAGGACTATGTTTGGTCGACATCCCTTCATTTCGAAAGTTTCTATTAATCTCAAAAACCCGCTCGAAACCACCTACAACAAGCCGTTTTAAGTTCAACTCTGGCGCTACCCGCAGAAACATATCGGTATCAAGGGCGTTGTAGTGAGTAATGAATGGCGCTGCCGTCGCACCACCCGGTGTCGACTGCATCATTGGCGTTTCGACTTCCATAAACTCGCGCGCATTAAAATAGTCGCGAATAGTGCTAACGATCTTAGTCCGTTTTTGAAAAACATCGCGAGTTTCGTCATTCACCATCAGGTCAAGGTAGCGTTGACGATACCGCATTTCCGTGTCCGTAAGACCAGCGTGCTTTTCGGGAAGCGGACGCAGAGATTTTGTCAAAAGTCTCAGTGCCGTCGCATGCACCGACAACTCGCCCTTATTAGTTTTCATCATATAGCCAGTTATCCCGACAATATCGCCTATATCCCAAGTACTAAAATCCGCATAAACTTCCTCACCCACATCGTTTTGACGAATATAAGCCTGAATTTTACCCGTTCTATCCTGCAGCGTAACAAAGCTTGCTTTGCCCATTGCCCTTCGCAGCATGACCCGACCGGCTATCACGGTCTCAAACTTTTCTTCAGCCAATCCTTCTTTGGTATTTTCTCCGTGTTGATCGTGCAACTCGATAGCAGTATGTTTTCGTCGAAAATCATTTGGAAAGGCATTACCCCGCTGTCTGAGGGTAGCCAGTTTTGCTTTACGCTGGGCGACAATGTCGCTCTCTTCCAGAACCTGATTTTCGTCGGTCATTTGCTTCTCTTCAGTTGCCATTTATGGATTATTGTATTTATACCTAAAGACCCTGCTTTAAACTTGCCTCGATAAACTGGTCGAGGTCTCCGTCAAGCACAGCCTGGGTATTCGATGTTTCAACATTGGTTCTAAGATCTTTGATTCGTGCAGAATCGAGTACATAGGAGCGGATTTGACTGCCCCAGCTGATATCAGACTTGTTTGCCTCTACCTCATCCATTTCAGATCGTCGCTTCTGATCTTCAAGTTCATAGAGTTTTGCTTTTAGTTGCTTCAGGGCCTGATCCTTATTTTTGTGCTGAGACCGCTGGTTTTGGCATTGAACAACGACACCAGTGGGGATGTGTGTCAACCGAATCGCCGAGTCAGTTTTATTCACGTGTTGTCCGCCAGCGCCACTGGCTCGATAGGTGTCGACCCGGACTTCGGACATATCAAGATCTATCTCAATATCATCATCGAGCTCCGGTGAAGCGAAGACAGAGGCAAAAGAGGTATGTCTGCGACTGCCTGAATCGAAAGGAGACTTCCTGACCAGACGATGAACGCCTGTTTCCGTGCGCAACCAACCAAAGGCATATTCACCCTGAAAGTGGACCGTGGCGCCTTTGATACCCGCCACATCTCCATCAGAAATCTCGATCACTTCAGTTTTGAAGCCTTTTGCTTCGCCCCAACGCAGATACATGCGCAACAGCATATCAGCCCAGTCCTGTGCTTCCGTGCCACCAGAACCTGATTGAATATCAACAAATGCATTAGTCGCATCCATCTCTCCAGAGAACATACGCCGAAATTCCAGCTTCTCCAAGTGTTGGTCGAGCCCCGCAAGGTCTGATTCTATTTCCGTGACCAGTGAATCATCATCCTCTTCCTTTGCGAGTTCGAGCAGTTCGGTTGCGTCGGCAATGCCTTCATCAAGTCGATCTATCGTGTGAACCACAGCTTCCAGTGATGATCGTTCCTGACCCAGCTTTTGAGCGTATTCCGGCTTATCCCAGACGCTGGAATCTGCAAGCTCAAGTTCTACCTCTGCCAGCTTTTCCTTACGATTTTCATAGTCAAAGATACCCCCTGAGAACATCTGTTCTCTCTTCAAGGTCTTTGATGCGTAAAACTAGAGGATTAATTTCCACGGGCGAAGGCTCATTACAATAGGTTTGAAACGCGGGCATAAATTACACCCGTACACGAACAGCGCGAATTGTAAACGAACGCAAGTTACCTGGCTAGAATCTCAGGCCCCGGATACGCGACGCCATTCTGCTTCTAACTGCTCACTCATCTGCTGCTGGTCACCATTATTGTAAATGACACTTGTCGCGCGAGAGATCCGCTCTTTATTACTTAACTGAGAATCAAGTCGGCTTTCAACAGCAGCACGATCTGCATTATCTCGTGCCATCGCGCGTTCTATCGCAATATCTCTGTCAACAACCAGCACCCAAACTTCCTCGCCAATATCTTCCCAACCGGCTTCAAACAATACCGCAGCCTCAAGCACAACAATCCCGCCTGGGTCTACAGCTTCACAATCGGCAATTTTTTGCTCCGCAAGTCGCCTGATTTCCGGCCACACAATATCCGTCAGTTTCTTCAAAGCTTCGGGCTTACCGAACACTTTACCGCCTAGCAACCGGCGATCTATTTGATGATCATCACCAACGATATCCTCTCCAAACGTTTCAATCACCTGAAGATAAGCCTGGGTACCTGGGTCATATGCCCGATGTCCTAGTATATCTGCATCTATTATTTCTGCGCCGCGTGCTTGGAGAAATTCACTCGCAGTGGTCTTGCCGGACGCTAGGCCACCTGTCATGCATATAATTTTCAACTTTTCGCTCCCTCTTTTTCATTAATCTGCCACAGCCATGTCAAAAAGGCTAAATCCATTTTGCCCTATCGTACACCACCACCATGCGAGAAACCCATGTCACTTCTGTTAGCTCGATAACAAGACAAAGCTCTTGAGGAATAGTAATGTCTCACCTTGCATTGCGAACAAAGGAGATCAGTTGATGAGTCAGGAGCGAATTGCGGCGATTGTTGGTATTCATGAATACCCACTGCGGGATGTTGGTGGACTCATGAGTCCGTTGCAAATCAAAGCGGCGTGTGCAGCAAAAGCACTTGAAGATGCTGGATTAAGCTGGGCGGATGTTGACGGCCTCTACGACGCTGGAGACGGAGGCGGCGCAATGAGCGGACTCAACATTGCAGAATATTTTGGATTAAAACCAAACGTCATCGATACGACATCCGTGGGTGGCAGCTCCTATGAGTTTCACGCGGCTCACGCAAAACGCGACATCGCAGCTGGAAAGGTCAACGTTGCCCTGCTGACTTATGGTTCTACAGCACATAGTAACGCCAGGGCGATCGGTGTTGGCGGCCGAGTTGGCGGAGAGCACCACCCGGCAGACGTTATGGAAGCCTTCTCAGGAGCGACTCTGATATCGAATTACGCCATGGTTGCCCAACGGCATATGTTTGAATACGGCACCACGAGCGAGCAGTTGGCAGAAATATCAACGGCAACGCGCTTCCACGCTATGCGAAATCCCGATGCAGTCCAGGCGATGGAAGA
>CAXRCG010000285.1:0-22844 GCA_964228885.1 Pseudomonadales bacterium
TCTTATTTAGCGGGGGCAAGGCGGGTTGATAGACACTTCCCATGTTGAGTATAACGGTTGAGTATAACGTTCCCCCCACAGGACCAAAAATGGTGATACAACGATGCCAACCCCATGATCTTAGATTATTTATCTTGGACCATTTATCCTAGCTTCTCGCTGAAAAGGAAATATCATGTCTGACGTACCTGTTTTTATGGTTGTAAACCTCAAAGTCACTGATCCTGATACCTATCGTACCTACGAGAAAGGGTTCTTCCCAATGTTAAAGAAATATGGCGGTGAGTTCGTCACCTTTGATGACAATCCGACAACTTTTGAAGGTGATAGCCCGCGTGAAGGCCGAATGATTATCTTCAAATTTCCTTCCGAGACAAAGGCAAAAGATTGGTATGCAGACGATGAATATCAGTCGCTTTCGGCGCATCGCAGGGTGGGCACTAAGTTGGAGTTCCTGACGCTCGTGAGAAGCTTACCACCGAGAAGTTAGGAACGCCCTGAAGAGAATAGTTTTATACCTCACCGTAGATTGGAATTGTGTCAGGCTTTGTATTGGGTCAACCCCACCCTGTTGTCAGCTATCGTCTAGAGCAAAAGCAACTGCCTGCACAGCATGAATTTTCGTCGTATCGTAAAGGCGCACTGGCGTATCGGCCTGAGAGACAAGCAGCGCTATTTCTGTACATCCGAGGATAACTGCCTGTGCACCTCGTTCACGTAGCGCGCCAATAACGTTGAGATAGGCAGCTCTTGATGCATCGTTGATGACGCCGAGGCAGAGTTCGTTGTAGATCACATCATGTACGAGCGATCGTTCATCTGACTCCGGCACAATCACATCAATGCCGTATTTTGAGGTCAACCGGTCCTTGTAAAAATCTTGTTCCATCGTGAATTTGGTACCCAACAATCCGACTCGGTTTATATCATCATTAAGCAAGGCATCAGCGGTCGCGTCGGCAATGTGTAAAACAGGTATTGCTATAGCGGCTTGTATTTGGTCTGCCACTTTATGCATGGTGTTGGTACAGATGAGTAAAAAGTCTGCGCCACCTTTCTCAACACTCAGAGCGGCTTGCGATAAAATAGCGGCTGTCTCATTCCACTTTTCGAGGTGCTGCAGTTGCTCGATTTCGTCGAAGTCGACACTGAACATACAGATTTTTGCCGAATGTAAGCCGCCAAGTTCCTGTTTGACGGCTTCGTTGATTGCGCGGTAATAGCTCGTGGTAGATTCCCAGCTCATACCGCCCAGCATGCCAATGGTTTTCATATTATTTCCCCCTGATGGGCATTGACCGGTAAAGATCATCTTTAGCGTGTGCAATGATCGCTGCAAGGTTGGTCGTTTTTTCGTTCCGCAGCCCGACCGTCATACGATACCACCGAGTACTTTGAGGATCATGCCAAACAATTCTGCTGGATAGATCGAGCGTAGCCATGAGAAACTTTGATACATGATTTATGTTGGTGGCCCCAGGCTATCGAGATAAATGACCAGCGTCGCCCAACAGGGACACCATGGTATCAATACACAATAGGAGATGGACCATGACCGATAAAGATTCAATACTTTTTAGCAAGCAGGACAATATCGCGACAATCACGCTAAATCGACCCGATTCGCTGAACGCGATGACTAATAGCCTGATGAAAAACCTGGTTGACGCTCTGGCGCTGGTTGAACAAGACAAAACCATCAGAGTTGTCGTGATTACGGGCAGTGGCCGTGGCTTTTGTGCCGGGGCCGATCTGGCGGGTCAGGCAAGTGCCGAACCATCAGCGGCTGTGCCTGATGGTCAGGTTGATGACAACTTCAATGGTGCCATGCGCGCCATCTACGATTGCCCTGTGCCCACTGTCGCGCGCGTCAATGGTGCTGCCGCCGGCGGTGGCTTTGGGCTGGCAATGGCATGTGATATCACCGTTGCAGCAAAAAGTGCTTTCTTCGTCGCAACTTTTGGTCCTCGACTGGGCATTGTTCCGGACCTAGGCACCACGTGGAACCTGCCTCGTAAGGCTGGTCGCGCACGGGCCCTCGGGTTGTCGCTGCTTGGTGACAGAATTACAGCAGAACAAGCAGAATCCTGGGGGTTGATCTGGAAAGCCGTTGCGGACAAGCAGCTTGATGCAGAAGTTGGACGCATTGCGAACTCACTGGCGAAAACATCAGCCGAGACCGTCACTAGAATACGATCTGTTACTGATGCCGCACTCGGCAATAGCTTCAGTGATCAGCTCGATCTTGAAATGGTCCATCAAGCGGTACTGATACCCCGTAATATGCAGGAAGGCGCAATGGCCTTCATGGAAAAGCGCGAACCCAATTTTCCGGGCAGGGAATAATGACCGATAAACTTACCCACATACCCCGCCCTGCGATTGAGGGTTGTAGCGTCTGAATTGATTATATTCAACCGGCACGTGCCATGTGCTTATTCACAAGGCACAGCTGGTGGCGCAAATTAAACCTCTATCCAATCAGAGGCTCAGGTAACAAACCAAATTCTGTCATAAAGGGTTTGATCTGGTCTACACGGCCTGTGATGTCCTGTGGGTTTGTCCGGCACATATAACAAACTGCTTCGGCAATAGCTTCAACAGGCGACTGTATGTCCTTGTTAGCCTCCGTAATTAAATTGTGATGGACAGCACCTGGGGTAGCCACCAGTCCTGGCGCAATCGAGTTTACGGCAATGTGGTTGTCATACACCTCTGCCGCGAGACCCGTACTAAATCTCTCCATGGCTGCTTTACACATGCCGTACACGGTGCCGCCCCGTGCCGCAGGGTAAGGCTTTTGCGGGTGAAGTGCTGCCCCCGATGATATGTAGACGATGTTGCCACGATTGCCCTCAATCATGTCCGGTAAGAATGCTTGAGCCAGCTCCATCGCGGCATAAACCTGCACCTCGAACATAAGGCGCATGCGCTTGTCAGGAAAATCTTTTATCGGGAAATAGAATGTCACGGCACCGTTGTTCACCAAAATATCTACGGTGCCAACCGCTGCGCGGGTTTCTTCCACTAACCGGATTCTATCTTCTGGCAAACTAAGATCGCACTGCACCGCGTACGCTTCACCACCCGCATTGTTGATTGTGTTGACCGTATCCATGATCGTACCGGGCAGCGGGTTTGCGCCTGCTTCCACTGTGCGCCCGGTGGCAACAACGCGTGCGCCCGCCATGGCCAGTCTCAACGCGATGGCTGTACCAATACCTCGACTGGCTCCGGTGACGAGTGCTGTGCGACCTGCCAGTGGGCCGTTATTGTTAATTGAAGGCATAGAGATCTCTCCGTTATGTAAAAGTGCTTATCAGAATTGTGGTTCAAACGTCAGCGTCCTTTATACGCTATTGATGGAGCGAGTGGGATGGTGCATGTGTCTTTGGTCAGTGTGCGGATGAGAGACCGGTGATTAATTCCGGATATTCTGTCTTTAGGAAGGTTAGGATGTTTGACTTGATCAGTCAGCAGAGCGAGAGCAACGCAAAAATGTCGGCTTCTTGTCTTTTTATGCTTTCCTCGGTGGCGTAATTAATTTCTGAACAGGTACAATTCCGAATAACTATTTATATTGCGGGGTAGGTATGAAAGTCGCGTCAGTACAAGCAGGTGGACTAGATCAGTTACGTATCGAAGAGCGAGATGATCCGGTAGTCGGTCCTGGTGAATTGCTTGTAAAAGTAAGAGCGAGTTCACTCAATTTTCATGATTTTGCCGTTGTATCTGGCTTAATTCCCGGGCAATCAGGCCGAATCCCGATGTCAGATGGTGCCGGGGAAGTGGTAGCTATCGGTTCAGGGGTTACCGAGTTTGCTGTTGGAGACGCGGTTGTGTCGGTTTTTTTTCCAGCTTGGGAACGAGGTACGCCTGATGTGAATAAGCTGATCGGCGTACCTGGAGATCATGTGGATGGATTTGCAGCGGAATTTGTTGCCGCGCCCGCCAGCGGGTTTACCAAGGCGCCCTCTAATTATGCTATGGAGGAATCGGCCACACTCCCATGCGCAGCGTTGACTGCCTGGCGTGCATTGTTCACCGAGGCTCAAGTTAAGCCAGGCGACTGGGTGCTTACTCAAGGCACCGGTGGTGTATCGATTTTTGCCTTACAGTTTGCGAAGGCTGCTGGATGTCGCGTCATTGCAACATCTTCAAGCGAAGAAAAACTCGCTAAATTAAAAGCACTCGGTGCCGACCACCTCATCAATTATAGGGAAACGCCGGACTGGGGCGGGAAGGCTCGAGAACTCACCGGAGGGGTTGGTGTTGATGAGGTCATTGAAATCGGCGGGGCAGGAACGCTTGGGCAATCAATTACAGCCTGCCGTATCAGTGGCCATATTTCCTTAATTGGTGTCCTCGCTGGTTTTGCCGGTGAGGTGCCAACAGCCCAGCTATTTTCACAAAACATCACTTTAAAGGGTATAACCGTTGGATCCCGGCAAGAGCAGCAGGAAATGATTCTTGCCATAGAGGCGAACAATATCCTGCCAGTGATCAGCGATAAATTTCCGATGGCAGAAATTCGTGCAGCCTTTGAACTGCAGGCAGCGCAGAAACACTTCGGCAAGATCGTACTCACTATGTAGTGCCTTGTTAGCACCACTAATTCATAAAGCCGGTCACTTTTGTTCTAGCGTAAACAATCGTCTATTAAAGAAGAAGCATGTAGCACTACGAGCGCGCGATCTGTTCAGCCTGGTCCTGAACCCGGTCAAGAAATATCTGCAGATCACCCACACGGGTCTGCATCGGTGACCCATCAACCAGGGCCGTTACCAGGCGTACCCGTAGTCTTACCTCATCATCATCGAGTTCGTTATTCATGCCGCGAACAGATGCCTCCAGCGCCCTGTAGAAGACTTCGTAGACAGAGCGGTACAGGCCACGAAATTCCTTATGATGCAGGGATATTGTACCCAGCGTAGACATGAGGATACCGCTGTCTCCGCGCCAGCGAATGACCAGCTCGCTTACGATCGCTCGAAAGGCCTCCCGTTCGCTGGCTGATGACCGCTTTGCCTCGATCACAGCCACATCAGCTGCAGCCTCACGTTCAAACACGTGCAAGAGCAGTGCTTCTCTGGTCTTGAAGTAGTACTGCACATTGCTCAGCTTCAAATCCAGAGAGGTCGCAAGTTCCCGCAGGGAGAACCCATCAACCCCGTTTTCGACAAGTTTCTTGCGTGCCGCCGCAACGATTCGATCGCTGGTTGAATTGCCCTTTGGGGTTGGCGCCAGCGATACCATTTCAGGGTTTCTCTTTTTTGACATAGTTGGTCATTGACAAGTTTTGGTCGTTGACCAATAATAGCGCGAAATCCTAGACAACGGTACTAGCAGTATGGAGATCATCAAGGCATCCCCAGACGTCAGAGAAGTTTATGCCGCTGAAATACCTGAACTCGTCTGGAGTACCGGACCGGTAAGCTACGAGTACCAGTTTGGTACCCGCGAGGTATTTGATCACGCTGTATGCGGTTCCTGGCCCATGGATGGCACTCTGTTCGGTGCAGATGCGACTTCACTCGCTATTGAGGACGGTGCTTTGATGGGCATTGAGATCGGCATGCGAGGTGCCGAGTACAAAACCCGCCAGCACGCGCTGGCACCACTATGGAAAAACCTGATAGAACGGGGAGATGTTTCGAAACAAGACTTCTACGGCTTGCTGGAACGAGCTGATCATGCCAGCTGGCTCAATCCTGTTATTGACGCCGACACCTACTATATCCACGCACTTGCAGTGAAACCCGAGTATCGCGGTAAGCGAATTGGTTTCTACCTCATTGATAATGCGATCAAAAAGGCAAGGGGTCAGGGCTACGCAAAATTCCAGCTCGACGTGATGTCTGATAACCCAGCAGTTGAATTTTATCGTGCAGTTGGCCTCGAACTGCTGGCGGACACAAGGGCACCCAAGCCTGCAGCATTCGGTGTCCCACCGGAGTATCGAATGGGGATGAGGCTTGCATGAGCAACCTACTCTTCCGGATCACCGCCCAAAACCGCTGGTGTCTCGCAGTATGTCTTCAGAATTTATCGCTGGTGATCTTCTTTTCTTTGGTCTTCGGTGCAATCTAATTGTGAATTGTTGCTCAATGTAAAATCACCCTTTATCCAAAACTTTAGGCGGAAGGTATATCGTAAATTTGTTAATTGGCTCGATTAGCACGCTATGTGGATCTTGTTGTTCCGTTTCAGTAACCAGGCCCATTTTTTTCAACAGCCCAAAACTAGCAGACTCAAGCCTCGCAGGCAGGACGTTTAACTTTTTGTGCCACACCCGATAAGTCCCAAGCTTTCCATCTCTTCTAAAATAAAAACCTGCAAGAGGGTGAGTAAGATAAACCAATCCTGTTTCAGTATCTGCGAACCCTGGTAGCTCGATGTTTTGAGAACTTTCCTGTTTTAGTACAACACTAGCAGGTGCCCAATTAGCCTCTGTTTCCATTGAATAATGAGCATATAAACCAGTATCGACAGAGAAATCGCAATTGAACGAAACGCTGCCAGGGTACCAGGGGAGGTTCCATATAAGCCTGGGAATAGCTAGTGTCCAAGAATCCAATGTTGTGCCCAAGAACCAAACACAGCGTTCTCCAGTCTCCGTATCGACAATGTAAATTCGGTAATTGGTTTGACCCATCGTAAATTTAGGGAATGGGTAAACAGCAGAAGTGAAGTCAACATCTATAAACGGAACGACTGAAATCAGTCCTTTCTCTTCGCCATCAACTTCAACTGTATCCAGTTTAAATCGCTCTGGGAAAAGGCCGTCAAATCGGGATGGTTCAACGGCATAGGTAATGATTGCGAAATGCTGAAGTTTACAAAGAACATCAATACCTGTTGGCGCTGGTCTTTCATGTAAGAAGTCTTCGAATTTCAATCCCTGCATTAAAATTTATTCTCCGATTTAAGCGCCTCTGTATGTTTTGAAGCCAATATTGGCAAGAAGAACATGCCTATAAATGCGAACGGCATGATCAACCCAGCCAGCATGATCAGTCCATTTGCTAACATTTCAATTATTCCAAGTGTGTCGTCAAAGCCGAGAATAAGAACTATAAATAGCATTTTTCAAAGATGTCGAAGTATCGCTCTTCGGGGTGAATGCTCCACAAGCGAACCTATCGAAGACCACTAATAATTGATAAATGACGTTGTTCTAAAATAAGATCGTAGCATTAACGAATTTTTAACAGATATAACCAAACCCCGTAGGCGCTTTTCATGACTATACACCCTTTAGAATCAATCTCTCTAGATGAAGTCACCAACGCAGTTGATCTCTTCCGGTCCCATCATAAAAACAAAAAATCTTTTTTTTCGTCGATAGGTCTACAAGAACCTAAAAAAAGCGATGTTTTAGGCAAGAAAACAATACCTCGAGTTATCGAGTTGACCGGTGTTGATGAGGCGCAAGATGGTGGTTTTGTTGCCTTGATAGATGTTACTGGAGGCAAGGTCCTCTCAAGCACGCGTCTGCCTCTCGACACACAGGTCGCCTATAACTATGCTGATCTCGGGCATGCGGTTCTTCTTACAAAGTCCAATGCACAGTGGCTAGAATCTGTGGCGGCCAGAGGTATTGACGTTTCGTCGGAAGACGCACTGGCGCTCATCCAGATCGACCCCTGGCCGGCGGGTGGTTACGCCCATGACAGCATCCCAGCAGGACATCGCGCCCTGAGATGTATCGCCTTTCTCAAAGAAGATCCAACGGATAACGGTTACGCAAGGCCTATTCATGGAATTATTGCGCACGTCGATCTTACTGCGGGAGTCGTCACGCATGTTGAAGACAGTGGCATCATTCCTATGCCAACGGCCTCTGGCCGCTATGATAGTGAGAGCCCTCGCGCAATTCGATCAGACCTTAAGCCTCTGAGCATCGCTCAGCCCGAGGGGACCAGTTTTAAGGTAGTCGGTAACAGAATCTCCTGGCAAGGCTTTGACGTCCGTGCTTCTGTTCATCCAGTGAATGGTCTGGTTTTGCACGAACTTTCGTTGGAGGACAGGCCGATTCTTTATCGCGCCGCGCTGTCTGAAATGGTTGTGCCTTACGGCGATAATGATCCAATGCATAGCTGGAAGCACGTACTTGACGCCAGTGAATACAATATGGGTACGATGATCAACAGCCTAAAACTTGGCTGTGACTGTCTGGGCGAAATTCACTATCTAGATACGCACCAGGTCACCTTTGATGGCAATCCCAGAACAATTGAAAACGCCATCTGCATACATGAAGAAGACTATGGCATCCAATGGAAGCACTCTAATTTAGAGAGGCAAACAGCAGAAGTGAGACGGTCACGACGACTCGTGATCAGCTCAGTATTCACGATCGGGAATTACGACTACGGCTTCTACTGGTATCTTTATCTTGATGGCACCATTCAAATGGAAGTCAAGCTGACGGGGATTGTTGGCGTCAGCGCGATGACTCAAGCAACCTATAATCCATCACAATCACCCGTAATCGGAGAAAACCTCTCCTCGCCTGTTCACCAACATTTGTTTTGTTTTCGACTTGATTGGCAGCTCGACGGTGGCACCAATTCGTTGTTTGAAAATCAGATCGAACTAATGCCAGTGTCACCACAAAACCCGGATGGCACGCAGTTTCAGTCGGTTTCTCGGCATTTGACGACAGAATCGGAGGCGATCAGAGACAATGCGCCCCACGTCAGTCGAAACTGGAAGGTGGTGAATCCCGCATCAAAAAATAAGTGGGGGGTGCCAGTTGCTTATAAACTGCTGCCGGCGGCGTCACCCACGTTATTTGCACAGCAAGGTTCTCAAGTTGCAAAGCGAGCAACATTCGCCAGCCATAATCTATGGGCGACGCCTTTCAGGGACGATGAACCTAGTGCCGCGGGCTGTAATACGGTGATGCATGCAGGACAAGGTGGGCTTGCCGAAATGACCGCTGAAAATCGCAATATTGATGACTGCGATCTAGTGGTCTGGCATACCGTAGGGCTAACCCATGTGCCGCGGCCTGAAGACTGGCCTGTCATGCCGGTTGAATATACAGGCTTCCATCTCATTCCATCAGGTTTCTTCGACAAGAACCCGACGCTCGATTTACCCAGGAAGTGCGACGACTGATAGAGTCATTCTCAACTGGGCCCGTTTTAAGCGCGGCGGGTTCGATTACTAGCATTGCAATAAGGGCCAAAAAAGTTAGCGCCTATTCTGTTTCAATTTGACCATTTGTTAGGTTGCGCGAATGATACGTTATAACATAATATAAATGCTTGGGGTGAATGACATGTTTCAAGCGTTGCAAAAGTTTAAGGTTAGAACCGCCGTATGACGTCACTCAATATTTCGAATAACACCATCTTTGATTATGTCGCGAGCGCGCATACGAGTCTGCGTCGTTGTTTTGTTTACGACTACGAGGTTTTTTATAAGGTAGCGAGAAAAGAATGAGCCACAAACCTGACAATAAGGCAACCACTGCTCAACAAGCAATAATTGCGGGGGTCGATGCATCAGACCTGGTACGCGCTCGAGCTGCGGTAAATAGCGGCGTTCAATCTGCGCAAAAAGAGTGGATTCCGAGCCATCTAATCATTTCCGCGTTGGCGCTTGAATTGCAGGACCAAATTTCTGCTGGAGAACACTCGAACGAACTATCGGTTTATTTGCGTCGGCTAGCGGACTTTGTCAGCGCTAACGTACCGCCAACAGGTCGCCACTAGACGATATCTGAGCTGAGCGCCCGAAATTTGCCAGTAACTCAACATGGATTACCGCCGATCGTTTGAACGGCAACAATAGAAGAATTTACATGCGACATATCATCAGTACGAAAATTAGCGACCTTGCTAACATCTATGCACCCGACGTGGAGCTTGTGAGTATTGCACGCAACGAGAACAAAAAAATTGAAGCAATTGCGAAGAATATGCTTGAATCCGGTTGTCATGTTGAAGCGCGGTGGGAGCAAAGTGAATCCGCGAGTGATACAATATTGAAATCTTTAGCACCTAAATTAGGCGACGATCTGGTTGACGCCATCGATAACGAAATTTTACTTGCCTGTGAAACTCTGGATCTGCTTCTCGGCTGCAGTCGCGTCGGTATCCGCCTTGGCACAATTCGAGCACCCATGTGTCCGAGGTTTCACGTTGATCAGGTGCCCTGTCGGATGCTTACCACTCTGTGTGGTTCAGGGACTGAGTGGATCGCCGCTAACGACGTAGACAGGGGCTTGTTCGCTAAAAGCAATGACGAACAACCGCCAGTATCTCGTGGAGCAACGACGAATATATTCCCCTCAGGGCATTGGTCTTTGTTGAAAGGTGGAAGGTGGGATGAGGATTTTTTTGGCGTCGTGCATCGTTCACCGCGTCAAACAAAGCCACGACTATTTTTGTCGATTGATCCAATATTTACGGATTCAACAATTAATTAACCGAAACATTAGAGAAGCGAGTATGGCAACACTTGGCCTAGATAATATTTTCAAAATTTTTAACGGTGCTGAGCCCTCAGCATCTGAACTGTCGCGACTGCGTAACGATGTCATGTTTATGGCACTTGCCCGCGCAACCTCTGCCGACACGAACATTCAAAGTATAGAGGTTGAGCGCGTCATCGAAGTCCTCAAGGCGCACACGGGCGACGATTACTCTGCGGCAGACATTCGCGTGGCTGCACAATCTGCAATCTTCGAGAAGGTTTCTCTTCAGCGGTACTTAAGCGCGTCAGCTAAAAAAATACCATGGCAAGATCGCGTCGCCACTGTTAACGCTTTGATTGATGTCATCCAGTCTGATGGTCGGACAAGCTATCTGGAAATCAACTACTTTAACGATGTTGTTACAGCGTTACAGCTAACGCCTGCACAACTAGTCGGGTTAGAAGCGGAAAGTTAGTAAGGCTCCTTCACGTATGGTGAATAGGTATGCGTAATGACATTAATTCTCTATTTCAAAAGTATCTTGATTGAAACCTTTGAGCAAAGAAGTCTTTGAAGTCGTATTTCGCTAGCAGATGGTCAGTGGTTTTGGGTGTAATGCCGTCTGCCAGATCAGTTGCTGGCTCCGATGCTATTCGAGCAGTAATACGATGCCGCCGAGCACCACAAGGATCATGCCAAACAATTCAAGCCGCGACGGAGATTCCCTGAAGTAGAACACCGCGAGTGCAAGCGTGAAAACAAATTCCAGTTGTCCTAGTGTTTTCACATAGGAGGCGATTTCTAGCGTCATCGCGGTGAACCAACCTATAGAGCCGAGCACCCCTGTAAAACCAACAAATAGCGCTGGTTTCCAGTTGACCATGACCTTGGTAATTTCACCGGGTTGTTGGGTGCGAACCATAAACAATGTAATCAAGGTTTGCAGAGAAACCATGTAAGCAAGCGTCATCCCTGCCGTCAGCATGGCGTCATCGTTCGCAAGGGATAAGCTCGCTTGTCTCAGGAACAGTGAGGTTAGGGCAAAGCTTAGCCCAGCGCCGAGACCATAGATAGCCGATTGGTTCCAAAAGCTGTCCATTCGCCCAGTTTTCGAGTAGCTGATGACAAATAGACCGGCAACGCAAATGATGATCGCAGCCCCACCCAGCGCGGAAACAGTCTCCGTGAAAAAGAAATAGCCGATGACCGCTGTGAGCAATATCTCAGACTTCACAAAGGTGGTGCCTACGGCAAAGTTTCTTAACGTTAGTAGGCGTACCAACAGTAGGGTCGCAACAATCTGCAGAATTCCGGCAATCAACCCTGACACCAAAAATGTAAGGTTCAAGTCAGGAAAGTCAAAGTTAAAGGTGGCCCCGGCGTAGGCAAGCCATAGCAAAGCAAAGGGAAGTCCAAACAAATATCTAACCAGGGTTGCTGCCAGTGGCGTGACAGCTGTTGTAAGTTGCTTCTGACCCGCAGTTCTCACCGCTTGCATCATGGCGGCGAGCAGCGTCCACCAAACCCAAGGTTCTAATTCCACGAAATTGAGTCCAAAGCACGCATTTTACGCAGCGCATTGATTAGCAAATCAATGATGATTGAGTCTCCCAGCTATTCAATTGGGGCGATTGGAGTTGCTGGTTGTGGGTCATCGATGCCAGCGCTGTTATCTAAAACGCTCGAGCGCTTCAGCCCCGGTCATGCCAATAGTGACGCCCAATGCCAGTGCGGGTGGCGAAACGGCATTTACTTTAGCGACGAGCATTTCATTGTGGTTCATGACGCCACTGACGATAGCGCAGGCTTCCTGTGTTTTAACGCAGGTTTTAACGTTGACGTAGCCACAAGCTAGCAATCCTTTACTGCCTTTAATGACCAGTAACGGTAATGCCAGTTCAATTCGCTCACGATCTAGACCTTGCCAATCCATCTCGGCAGAACTGAGTGGACGAGATGTCAGAAAAATGGCGATAAGACACAAGAGCAGGATCGGTTTCATGGGGCTAGCTTTCCTTTTCTAATAGATGTTGCTGACGACGCTAGTATTACTATACCGGCAAATTGAATCTACAGGAATGTGGATTGAAAAGTGACAGGCAAAAAAAAGGTCAGACGATGCTGACCTTTTTCGTTGCTACTGGAGTTCAGCTTTGAACACAAAACTAAGCCTTTGCGGCAGCCTTACGTTCTTGGGCTTCTTTCACAATTTCATCCGCCACATTGCGTGGAGCGGGATTGTAGTGACTGAATTCCATCGAGAACTGACCACGTCCTGAAGTCATTGTTCGCAGATCACCGATGTAACCGAACATCTCCGACAATGGAGCTTCCGCTTTAATGCGAGTCCCGGTAGCGCCACCTTCCTGACCCTGAATCATGCCACGGCGACGATTAAGATCGCCGATAACATCACCAACGTGATCATCTGGAGTAAAAACATCGACCTTCATGACAGGTTCCATAATTTGTGGACCGGCCTTTGGCATCGTTTGTCGATATGCTGCTCGTGACGCGAGCTCATATGCAATCGCAGATGAGTCAACCGCGTGGAATGCGCCGTCAAGCAAAGTGAGTTTAACGTCAAGACATGGGTAGCCAGCAAGCGGTCCCTCTTCTAAACTGATCTTGAAGCCTTTTTCAACTGCTGGCCAGAATTCCCTTGGTACGTTACCTCCGGTGACCTTCGATTCGAAGATGTAGCCTTCGCCGGTGCCCGCAGGCTCAACGATGTAGTCAATTTTTGCGAACTGGCCAGAACCACCGGTTTGCTTCTTGTGCGTGTATGAATCTTCGATCGTCTGTGTAATCGACTCGCGATAGGCAACCAATGGTTTGCCAACTTCAACTTCAACACCGTGTGTACGACGAAGAATGTCGACTTTAATGTCGAGGTGGAGCTCACCCATGCCACGCATGATGGTCTCGCCAGATTCCTGATCAGTTTCAACTCTAAAGGAGGGGTCTTCCTGAATCATC
The DNA here is from genome assembly GCA_964228885.1 of Pseudomonadales bacterium. GTDB lineage: Bacteria > Pseudomonadota > Gammaproteobacteria > Pseudomonadales > Azotimanducaceae > UBA4582. The sequence goes on from CAXRCG010000285.1 coordinate 13,409, forward strand.
TTGGACAGTGCGATGCCCATCTTCTCTGAACCTCCTTTGTCTTTTGGTGATATCGCGATGTATATCACGGGATCAGGGAATACCATCGGTTCCAGAGTCGCAACATCCTTTGTATCACTCAGAGTGTGACCTGTTTGAGTGTTTTTCATGCCGATCAGGGCGATGATGTCACCGGCCTGAGCTGAGTCGCGTTCGATACGTTCATCGGCGTGCATTTCCACGATACGTCCGATACGTTCAGTTTTACCTGTGTAAGTATTAAGTACACTGTCACCCTTCTTCAAGCTACCTGAGTATATGCGTGTAAAAGTTAGGGCGCCGAAGCGGTCATCCATGATCTTAAACGCGAGTGCACGAAGTGGCCCGTTTTCGTCAACGTCAGCAAATTTTCCAGTTTCGTTGCCCTCGAGGTCAACCTCAGGCTGAGGGTCGACTTCGGTTGGGTTGGGCAGGTAGTCCACTACGGCGTCGAGCACCAATTGAATACCCTTGTTCTTGAAAGCAGAGCCACAGAAGGTGGGAAAGAAATCCAGTGCGATGGTGCCCTTGCGTATGCATTGCTTCAGTTCATCAATAGTGGGCTCAGTGCCTTCTTCAAGGTAAGCCATCATCAGGTCTTCGTCTTGCTCAACGACCATCTCAATGAGGTTTTCGCGATATTCAGCAGCTTTATCAACCAGGTCTGCGGGAATGTCGGTCACTTCAAACTGGGTCGGGTCACCGGAATCATCCCAGATGTAGGCTTGTTGGGTCAGGACATCAACAACGCCCTTGAAATCATCTTCTTCACCGATAGGCAATGTCATGACAAGCGGGTTTGCCGCCAATACATTTTTTACTTGATCCACGACGCGGTAAAAGTCAGCACCCAAACGGTCCAGCTTGTTGACAAAAATGATGCGTGCAACTTCGGATTCGTTGGCATAACGCCAGTTAGTTTCGGACTGCGGCTCGACTCCGCCAGACCCGCAAAATACCCCAACGCCACCATCGAGTACTTTGAGAGATCGATAAACTTCGATAGTGAAGTCAACGTGTCCCGGTGTATCAATAATGTTGAGTCTATGGTCTCTCCAGAAAGCGGTTGTGGCAGCTGACTGAATGGTGATGCCCCGTTCTTGCTCCTGCTCCATGAAATCTGTTGTCGCCGCACCATCGTGCACTTCACCAATCTTGTGAATCTTGCCTGTCAGCTTCAGGATTCTTTCTGTGGTTGTGGTTTTACCAGCGTCAACGTGGGCAAAAATACCGATATTTCTATACTTTGTGAGGTCTGTCATAGCTCTGGGGCCTGATAATTCTGTAAAAAAGGGGGGTGAAAAAGCGCGCCATCATATATTGTGACGAGGTTAGAATCCAGCGAAGTTTTTTCAAGCGACAGTATGGCTAGCCTTGCGCGCGCAATAAAATATTATTATCAATAAAATCAACAAGATAGGATGTGGCAGAAAAACGCTAAGTTTACTCGTATGCGGCGATCAAGGTCGTCTTTTGCATGCTGGCAGCGCGCAGAGCATCTCAAAAAGTAGATTAGCCGCCAGCAGTGCAGTATTCCCAGTTGTATCGTAGGGCGGTGAGACTTCAACAAGGTCGCAGCCAACAAGGTTCAGACCATAACACCCTCTGATTATTTCGAGACCCTGAGACCCAGTTAAGCCGCCCGGTTCCGGGGTGCCCGTACCTGGTGCAACGGAAGGATCTAGTCCATCGATGTCGAAGCTCAAATAGGCAGGCTGGTCAGGGCCAATAAGCCTTCGGGCTTCCTCCATGAGGGGCGCAAGAGATTTGTACCAGCACGCCTCAGCTTGTACCACGGTTACACCCTGATCTCTGGCCCAGTCAAAATCTTCGGCTGCGTAGCCCGTTGCCCGTAGTCCTATTTGAAACATTGATCGGGGGTCAACGAGTTTTTCTTCGATTGCTCGGCGAAAAATAGTGCCGTGAGCGACGGGTTCACCGAACATGGTGTCGTTGACATCGGCATGGGCGTCGACGTGAATCAACGCCACAGGGCCATGTTTTCTAGCGATAGCACGAAGAATAGGCAGTGTGATCGTGTGGTCCCCGCCGATTGAGACGGGTGTTACAGCATTTTCGAGTACCGTGCTGTAGTGCTGTTCAATGATATCAATGCAGGCGGAAAGATTGTATGGGTTGAGTGCAACGTCCCCAAGGTCTGCGATCTGGAATGAATCAAATGGCGCGGCGCGGGTTGCCATGTTGTAAGGGCGCACCAGTACCGATTCTGCTCGGACCTGTCGCGGCCCATAACGAGTGCCGTTACGATTGCTTGTGCCGATGTCTAATGGAACGCCAATGATTCCAGCATCGACATCGACAGCGGTTTCAACAACAGGCAACCTGAACATTGAAGCATTACCTGCAAAGCGAGGCATGTCATTCCCGGATAGGGGTTGGTTAAATTTTAGGTCGGACATTGGGATGCGTTCGAGTTTACAAGTGATGCGCTATTGTTGACCTCTGTAACTGAGTAATCAAGTCTCCTTTCGCAGCAGAGGCATCATCAGTTGGGTGTGTTACGGGACTTCAATCTCGTGTATTGATTGTTGGAAGAAACATCTTTTTTGACGTGATGCATGTAAGCGCCCTAATAAAGCATGTAAACGCTAAACAAGCGGTTCGGCCGGACGCTCACGAGAAAAGCCCTAGACGGTGACAGAAAGTCAGTTTTGAAATAACAGGTTCACCGATAATGTCTGGCTTCGTCACGATGAGATAAGAGACTGGCTGTCAGGGCTAGTTGACTCAATAGTGACACCCCGGGTTTTAGCCGTTGGCAGCGGATGTTGCTAGAAACCTTGAGAGTGACGAAAATGACTGGCATGCTCGCTAACTGATAAACCTAAAAGAACGAGTGAATGCATAAAGACCTAGATCTTTTGCAAAGGTAAGAGAGAAATCCCGATGAGCAAAAATTTTGTATTAGTGCATGGCGCGTGGCACGGCGGTTGGTGTTGGAATGAAACCAAGGCGTTGCTAGAGTCACAGGGGCACAGTGTTGAAGCGCCCGATTTGCCGAGTCACGGCGACGATTCCACAGATGTGAACGACGTCAGTTTGGCAGATTGTGTCAACAGGGTTGTTGCCAGTGTCGAAAATCTCGAAGGCAAGGTTGTACTTGTTGGGCATAGTCTTGGAGGTTTCATCATCTCAGCCGTTGCTGAAAGGATGCGTGAAAGAATTGAAGAGCTGGTGTTTGTCTGCGCTATGGTACCGAAGTCGGGCGAATCTGCGAATGACTGTGGTCGTAGTAATGTTGCCTCTGTCTTGAGAGGTAATCTCGTGCCAGCCAAAGATGGCAAGTCGGTCACGCTTAAACCGGGATTTATTCCAATGGCTTTTTACCACGACTGCGCTGAGGAAGATCAACTCGAGGCAATGTCAAAACTGTGTCCGCAAAGTACCGCGGTACTTGCGGAACCGGTGACGCTGACGGATGAGAATTTTGGCGCTATCTCGAAGCACTATATTGAATGTCTGGAAGATCAAGCCGTGCATATTGTGTCCCAACGTGAAATGGCTGCCGGGGCAAACTGTGAACTGGTAACGAGTTTGAACACTGGCCACTCACCTTTTATGGCGAGCCCGGAAGCGCTTGTGCTGGCACTTATCTCGGATGTGCCCACAGATTAGCATCATGAGCGCGCGATGTTGAAGTCTTCACTCATCCGTTGTCACTGTGGATTGTCTTTTGATATCCCACAAATTAGAAGTAGCTGCTAAAAATGTCAAAACTGTCAACATACCAACCACTGGAATGAGTACTGCATTTTGCGCGCCCCATTGGCCGACACTCCAGCCAAGCACCAGCGAGCCGATGGGAATGCCTCCAATCATACCCAGAGAGTAGACGGACATGATTCTCGCGCGATGGGAAGCGGGCGCAGCCTCCTGAACAATGGCACGGGACATTGTCATGCTGATACCACCACACATTCCCCATAAATAAATGACGCCATAAAAAGCCCAGATTGGCAGATCAAAGTGAAGTAGGCCTAGAATCACTGAGCTGAAGGTTCCAACAACCAGCAGCGCCCGGCCAGGGTAGTCGAGACCGCCTCGTTTCATGATGTAGCCAATGGTGGTCACTGTTCCCAGCATATTGGCGCCAAAAGCCATGGCGATGCCTGTTGCGCCACCTTGATAAATGTCTCGCACCATAAGCGGTAGGATGACCATATAGGCGCCTGCGAAAAAGATGCCTACCGCTGCCGTGAGTATGGTCGCTGGACGAATAATGTCGGAGTTGTAAACATGTGCCAAACCATCTGCAATTTCTTTCAGAGGGTGACGCCGAGGTGTCTGCTCAATGGGTGGTAGCTGGGGAATTCTTGCGGTTGCTACGCAGGCGCAAAGCATGCAAACAGCTTGTGCCAGCAATAACGGCGCAGGACCGAAAACTTCTGCGCCTGAACCGATGATGAACCCTAGTATCTGAATGCCAAACTGAATGCCGACAGCGATGGTAACGACTCTTTGTATGTCTGTGCCGGCGACACGATTAAGTAGCGCGTCCCGCGCTGGTTGTGCAAAAGCGCCCAATGTTGCGCCCGTAATCGCCCAGCCGATCAGCATTTCGTAGTAAACGTCTCCGGTGTGGAACAGGCTTGCCATTCCAAGCATGGGAATGACCATCAGCAGTTGCAGACCTATGAGTAATTTCCGCTGGTCTATTCTATCGCCTAATAACCCGCCCCATAGGATCAGGAGAACCATTGGTATCTGGCTTGCCATCTGAGCAAAGCCGAGTCGCTCAGGTGTTTCAGCAAGAAATACCGCGATAAGCCAAGGGAATAGTACCTGTTGGATACCGCCGGGTATCAAATAAAAGCCGGTGCCTGTTAAGTACCACCCGAGAGATTTTGTCATGATGCGAAATCCAAATAACCCAACGCGCCATTGCTGTCGGCAGCGCTGTCAATGTGTCGTACCAAGGTTGACCAGAATCTTTTTTAACTACCGATAAATATTTGGTTGGAAGCTGAGTGTACCAATCAAGATGGGATAATGTTTTGCTATTTGTAGACAAAAAAGTGAAACCTGCGATGCAGGACCTTTTTGCGTTGGCAGGCGCTGTCGAAAACGGGTCGGCATGTTGAATGCGGATGTCACCGTAATTTGCTAAGTATCGCAAATAAACACGCAAGCCGAATCAAACACGTGGCCTGCAAACGAGTGATAACATTATAAAATTGTGCATTCCTGGTCTGCGCTTGTTCCAAATTTCCGCGGTTCATAGTATTTTGCCTGCACAATTTGAAGTGGCCTGTTTGGGCTGCTCTGAAAAGCCCCCCAATCAAAGGAATAGATATGAGTACAGCATCATCACAAGACATACCGGCAAGCGGATTACAACTCCATTCCCTCATCACCGAAGCAGGTGAGCTCAAGCTATCGCTTAAGTCTGTTCCGGTTGAACAGCCTGGAGACGATCAGGTGATTGTGCAGGTGGCTGCTGCTCCGATTAACCCCTCCGATCTCGGGTTATTGGTTGGGCCTGCAGATATGAGCACAGCGACGGCCTCTGGCACAGCAGAGAATCCAGTGATTACGGCCAAGGTGCCTGAGCAGTTTATGCCAGCCATGGCTGCTCGAGTAGGTGAGTCGATGCCTGTTGGTAATGAAGGTGGTGGTGTGGTTGTTGCTGCTGGTAGTTCAGAAGCTGCTCAGGCAATGCTTGGCAAGACCGTAGGCATTTTAGGTGGAGCAAGTTATTCGCAGTACCGAACGCTGCATGTTGCTCAGTGCCTTGTTTTGTCCGATGGCACGACACCCCGTGAAGGTGCAGCCTGTTTCGTGAATCCGCTGACAGCTTTGGCGATGGTGGAAACTATGCGTATGGAAAACCATACAGCGTTGGTGCACACGGCGGCGGCATCGAATCTTGGTCAGATGTTACAGAAGATATGTCTGAAGGATGGTGTGGATCTTGTGAACATTGTGCGCAAGCAGGAACAAGTCGATTTGCTTAAAGGTCTTGGCGCTAAATACGTGTGTAACTCAAGCGACGAATCTTTTATGGATGACTTGACTGATGCGTTGGTAGCCACAGGCGCCACCATTGCCTTTGACGCAACCGGCGGCGGTAAACTCGCAGGCCAAATCCTGACTTGTATGGAAATTGCTGCTAATAAAACCGCCAAGGAATATAGCCGATATGGTTCAGATGTGTTCAAGCAGGTCTATATCTATGGTGGGCTTGAACGCTCAGCGACAACGTTTAACAGGAATTTTGGACTGTCCTGGAGCATTGGTGGATTCCTTTTAACTCCGTTTTTGGCGAAGCTAGGCGGTGAAGGAACACAGCGATTGCGCCAACGAGTTGTCGATGAAATCACAACGACGTTTGCGAGTCACTACACCAAAGAAGTTTCACTTGCTGAAGCGTTAACGCTTGAGGCACTTGGTGTCTACGGCAAGCAGGCGACCGGTGAAAAGTATTTGATTAACCCTACCCTTTGATTGATGGGTAGCAAGTAAGTTGATTTAAAACCCGGTTGCACGCAGCGTGTGCCGGGTTTTTTATTGCGGGTTGATTCAGTGTTTAGCGGGAAAAGTGAGGTATAAAACTATGAAATTGGATGTGAATTTTGTTCGACAGCACTTCCCAGCTTTTAATGGCGACACAAAAATAGACGGTCATTTCCTCGATGCTGCGGCCGGATCATATCCGTGCCAGCAGACGATCGATGCGCTAACGAGTTTCTATCTCTGTAACAAGGTTCAGCCGGGCAACCCCTATCCGAAGAGTCAGCAAGCAATGATCCAGATGGTTTCTTCACGGGAACGATGGGCACAGGCGCTCAACGTCCTGCCCCACGAATTGGATTTTGGCCCCTCAACCACGCAAAACCTGTATGTTCTCGCTGGTGCCTTTCGTGAGCTGCTGTTGCCCGGTGATGAAGTTGTCGTGACTAATCAGGATCATGAGTCTAACAACGGTGCGATGCGCAGAGCGGTTAAAGACGCGGGTGCAACACTCGTCGAATGGCAAGTAGATACCGAGAGTGGTTTACTCGACCCGGATCAGTTGGCGTTGATTGTCAGTAATAAAACTAAACTGATTTGTTTTCCTCATAGTTCCAACCTTACGGGCACCCGTAATGATGTTGAACGAGTGGTAGAAATAGCTAAAACGATTGATGCCTTCACGCTTTGCGATGGCGTGTCTTATGCGCCCCACGAGATACCAGATGTTGATCTAATGGGTGTCGATATTTACCTGTTTAGCTTGTACAAGGTTTATTCTGTTCACCAGGGGTTATTAGTCATCAGAGAGCGTTTGCTCGCGCAATTGCCGGGACAAGGCCACTTCTTTAAGTCTGCGCTAACAGTCGGCGAAAAAATGATACCGGCAGGACCTGACCATGCCCAAGTCGCCGCAGCGGGGGGTGTGCTGGATTACATAAGTAGTTTGGCGTCACACCACGGTTTTAAATCAGTGGGTGGCGCCGCTGAAGATTTAGCTGGTGCATGCCGGTTCGTGAGTGAGTTGTGGCACGAGCACGAACAAGCGATGTTTGCACCTTTGCTAGATTATTTGAACACTAGACAGAATGTGAGATATCTAGGCGGCCGAGCTGCGACAGAGGGCCGTTGTCCACTTGTTACATTGAGTGTTGTTGACAGAGACCCGGCAGCACTAACGGAAGCATTATGTGAACGAAAAATCTTATGCTGCGCCAGTCATTGCTATGCACCCAGATTGTTGGAAGCCGTTGGAATGGATGCCCATAGAGGGGGCGTTCGATTTTCAATGGCCCACTTCAATAATGACGATGATGTCAGTGCAACGATCACGGCACTTGATGAGTTGCTTTGATGTGTTGAAGCTAGATTAGCGTTGCACAGTTCTTTTGTGCAGCGCTGCCTATAACCTGCGTCTCACATCGGCGCTCAATTAATTTGTTGTAGCCGCCGATAAGTGCGTTGTCGGTGTTTCCTTCACGGTCAATGTTGCTGTCTTCCAGGACACTTTCCTCTGACCATTGGCGTAGGCTTTTGGTCATCGAGCGTAATACGCGGAAGTTTCGACCTGAAAAAGTATCTTCTCCTGAATCAATATCTGACAATAACGCTGTGGCGGTTGTAACGATGAGTGACTCGTTTTCCGGTGTTAGTCTGATCAGAGACCGAACATAGTTGGCTCCCCATTGGAAACGCGTAGCTGCACCTTGAGAGGATTCGTAGGCTTTTCTTTGCCAGTCGAGTGCGGTTTTATTGTCGCCATCTTTCTCTGCAATAGCGGATAGGCTGCTCATAAAGTAATAAGGCGCATTAGATTTTTCCAGTTCGGCTAATAAAATTGTCTTGGCCTCACTGACTAAATGGGCTGATTGAAGAACGTAGTTTATTTGACTGACGACACTCTGACGGGCGAATGAATTTCTCGTCGTGCGGTCAGCTTTTTGGACAGCGTCTAATATCTGGGCCTTGAACTCTGGCGTTATCTCTCTGTTTTCATCTTTTAAAAAATAGAAATGAATGGCGGGTAGCAAGCCAGCGAGTCGCTCCGCTGTTGAAAGAGAAGGGCTATCTGATAGTTCGATCATCTTTTTTTGCCATCTATCTGCAAACATGTCAGCAATTTTGGGATTCGCTTCCGTATTAACAATCACCGGCATGATCTCTTCCATGTAGTAAGCAAAATACTCCCAACTTGCGAGGGTAAGGGCATCATTTTGCAAGATCTCCGTGGCTCTCGTGCGGGCTTCTGGCACCAGCGTGGGTTCGGATTCCGCTTCTGTTGACGCAGCGACTTCCTTTAAGTACTGCATATACAACCGGGCCCTGACCGAGGGGTCCTTGCTTGCTTCGGACATCTTAAGAAATATATTTGGTGAATATTCTGCTGGCAGAGCTTGTTGGTCTTGACCCCATGAATAATAGGCTAATTGCTGAAGGTCAGCTTCGCTCAGTGTTGTGCTCCCGGCTTGCACCATGGCGACCAGCTTTGACGTTGGTCTGATGCTATTGAGACTAACTGCGAGGATGTCATTGTATTTTGAAATGTCTATGCCGCCGGGAATCCGGGTGATTTCCTCTCCAGAAGAATTAAAGACGATCATGGTGGGATAACCCTTAACGCCAAACTGTTCGCCGGCAGCTTGAGCGCGGGCTGTATCGCCGTCTAGGTAGATTGGAATAAAAGATTCGCTAAGTGAGATAAACCTCCGACTTTTGAAGACAGTTTGTTTGATCTCCTGGCAGGGAGGACACCAAACAGCACCCCAGTAAAGAAATATTGGCTTGCCTTCCTTTTTTGCTTGAAGAAACGCCTGATCCACATCACCACGAAACCATTGAATCTTATCGGCGCTGGGTTCCTGAGTAGGCGTTGTGTCTGATGTAGTGTTTGATGTCGTCGTGCCGGCGCTTTTGTTTTCAGTTTTGGTGATTTCGTCACTACAGGCAG
>CAXRCG010000286.1:0-27431 GCA_964228885.1 Pseudomonadales bacterium
TATTCTTTGTCGCCATATTCAGGCCGCGTATTTGCGCTGTCATGCGCTCGGCAATAGCGAAACCAGCAGCATCATCTGCTGCGGAGTTAATTTTCTTACCAGAAGAGAGGCGCTCCATGGCTGTTTTGAGTTCAGCACCTGAAGCTGCAAGTGATCGTTGAGCGTTTAAAGACCCAACATTAGTATTGATGACCAAGCTCATACTCCGACTCCTTGAAATCATTGCATAAGCTGATCCTCTAAGCCTTTTCAGGTTCCTTCCAAAGAAGTCTAGAAGGTCAGCCAGTTATAAAAAGCGGCAATTAATTGCCGGTTTCTCTATAGGTCGGACAGATTTTTGGAAACTTGAGCGTCAAACTTAAAAATTTTCAGTTCTACTGAATCGGAACTTCAGCAATATACGCTGGCGTCGGCGGCTCTGCAGACATAAAGGCAGATTTACCTATTGGCGTTTTTGTCTAAAGTAAATTTCAAAAACGTTTTGCGCATGCTTTAACCACGCTGCAAAAAAAGCTAACAACCTAATAAGCCATGCCCCGAGGGAAATGATTATCTCCAGTGATGCTTAGGGATTTCAACGGTTGTATAAAACATCACACAAATGTATCGTTTTTTAGGAATTTGCCCGAATCTACCAATTTGTTACCAATTGGTGGCCTTAACAACGACAAGCAGGAGAAACTATGAAAAAGCTACTCACATCTATTTTATTTTTTATTGGCCTTGTGACTAATGCAGTCAATGCTGAAGAAGTCAGCGTTCCTCAATTCTCAGCCATTTTTCAGCTAGAAACATCTGATGAAGCCAGCGTTGCGGCAGCACTGACCAATTTTGCCCAATCAGATTGCAGAAAAAGCATGCCTACATCAATCCGTATAATGGCAGAGAGTTTCAACGGCGATGAAGATATCACACATTCTGTGATCTGGAGCTTTCCAGACGCTGACGCTGTAGCAACATCTTTTGCTACGTTTGCCTCATGTCGAGCATGGGCTGATGCTTGGGCTGTGTTGTCCCAACAAGCAGATTATAAATCAAACCAACTTTTCAAAACGCTGGTGGCAGGTGGAGACTATACTCAAGATGGCGCTTATAACGTCTGGCAGATGAGTATTTCTGATGAAGCTACCTATGTTGCAGCCTATGAAAAGTTGATGGCTGCACAGATCAAGGAAGGACTTCTTACCGGCGGTTACGGCCTATGGCGAGTTCAGGGTGGCGCCAATAGCGACGTTACACACATTGCATTTGCTGGCGCGGAGGATTTATCTGCATTGCTCTCCAATACAAACCCATCCAAGGCGTTCCTCGCTTTTCAAAAAGAGGTTGCCGGTATCCGAAAGGTTCACAGACAAAACATCAACACGGTTTTAGCTGACCTCTAAACAGCTTTTACGTGCATGTTGTACGCAGGTGATCATGCTTCCACCCACCTACAAAACGACAAGCCCAGATTTTTAATTCGACTCGGCTGGCCGTCACCAACATTGACGAAACTAATGTTGGTGGCGCAAAAAGCCGAGCATCAATCTAATTACTGCCTCGGCAGCTTTTGCCCAAAACTGAGTACAAGATCGCTAGGAGATGAAGAATGTACTACTTACCATCAACCCGCTTAGCGCTATAATCCCGAATAGCACCGGAAACACTAAATCGAGCAGACCCGTGCCGCTGGAGCCATTTTGGTTAAGCATTTTATCTGGCACCCATATTCTTCCAATTACCACCAACACGAGCGGATAAAAGAGCCCTAAAAGTGACAGGGCAGCTGCTGGTCCTATCGCTCTTCGTTCATCCAAATTGGCTAACATTCCAATTAATCCACACAAAAAACACAAAAAACCGATTCCCAATAATCGCCGACTCCAACCAACGACGTATTGCTTATGGAGCAAGCGGTCGGCACAAACGAGGGAGATGATTCCCACAAATGTAAATACTAGGGCATCAAGCAAGACGAATATGCCCAAACCTGCAGATTTGTCGGCAGCCCAAAAGACAAGCGCTAAGAAAATTATGGTGCCTAATACCCTTCTTCCAGGCGAACTCTCTGTCTCCGACAAATTTCGTGTTCCACCACAAGCAATGCCATAGCCAATTGCGGCATAGATCACTGGAACAAGCGCTGTCGCCGTCGCTAAGATTATCGTCAGGGCATCAAGATCTGAAACATTTTGCAGTAAACCCACCAGCCCTATTAGCAAACCTATCAAGCCTACCGGGTATGCCAAGTCGCAAATGAGGATCAGTCCGGGTTTTTTGAAAGCATGTGTAAACCCGAAAGCAAGCAGTGCAATACCCACGAAGATCGCGGAGGGTAAGTCCCAAAGATTAATGAGTAAGATCATAAAGAAATCGTACATCTCCCTCCCTCCGAACTATCAAATGCCGTCAAGCTAGTAATCGAACTTCGCGAAATTCTAGGTTAACAGTCTACTCATCATAGTGCCATTCCGAATACTGAAAGCCATTTTGGCCAAATAGCGCGCCCTCGCCCCTAATAAACCAGATGGGGCTTGCAATGATGAGGTATTACAGGCGGCAGGGATAAGGCATGAATACAGCCGGATTTAAAGTTGCTAGGTTATCACTTTGAGGGCCTCACAGCGCGAGTGTGTTGCCCTAAATACTGCAGTTTTCGGGGATTACCTGAGAGTTATATATTCGTTAGGCCTAACCCTTAACTTTTAGTCTTCAGAATAGAGAGATTACCTTGAATAATAGCACCCTCTTGGCACTCTAGGCTGTTATAAGAAATATTTCCGGCAATTTTTCCAGTGGCATTAACACTAATCTTGACGGAGGAGATGATTTCTTGGTCTGCGCTCTCTAACGTCCCATCTACGACGATGAGTTCCGCATCAACTTTACCAATTACCTTACCGCCCTCGCCGATATGAAGCAGCTTTGTCTTAAGCTCCCCAGAGACAAGTCCATCTATTTTTGCCTGGCCTTCTATGTTCAGCATCGTATTCTCCAACTTGGAACTTTTACCTACATAGAGTTCGAACTTATCATCTGCCATCAAACATACCCCAAAAAAGATGCTTTTAATAAAACCGTGAGCGCAAAAAAATCGCGAATCCGCGCAATTTCACTACCCCTATGTCTATTAGTCGGTCATATGAGCGCATCCTAAAGAGTCATCGCGTCACTTTTCCTTACATATAGCCAAAGGAATCTAAGGCTACCGATAATAACAGTCGTTCTAAATATTTGGGAAATTAAGCACTGAATAGGTGTTCTTGTCGCTTCTATGACGATGGAACATAGAATACAGGGGATATATCCGGTTACAACCCATATGAATTTCGAATTGGAAATCGGCGTTTTAAACCGTATTTCCGCTGGCTGCTAAAGCAATACTTTTCTGACTGATAGGGACTAAAAGGCTCTGTTAGCAAAGGCCAGGAACAAGGTATTCAATGCCCTAACAACGCTTGATCAGGTGTTTTATGGCGGTTGGGTTAAACAATTAGCTAACGTCACAGTCAGCATCAACTGGCTAAAATTTGGGTCCTCCAGACAGAATTCAGTCTTTTACGCTTACCGGGAGAGACCTCTATCAATGCATGGCCGCAATTTGTGCGGTCAACAGGCCATCAAGGACCACAAAAAGCATGCATATCGATAACGGTATGGTCACCTAATGTGACAGAGGTGAGATCTAATCGATCAATTGGATAACGACCTATAGGCCCAAGTTTGCGGCAATGGGCAAAGGAAACGCGCCGGAAGAACACTAGGACAGGTACTAGGCAGCATTATGCGATTTAGAATTCCCTAATTTCTAATACAAATAGTACACGCCCTCTGTCCCGATAACCCGCATACGAGCTTACGCTAAGTAAACGACTATATGCTGAAATATTTTGAATCTTATCGATCTAGGCGATCGATCACGATTTGCTGAGCGTCTTGAAGAAAGCTTGCATCGCTAGTGGTGAACGAATCCGGGAGCCCTAAGGTTCGGCTCTGTGTCCAAAGAGTTAAGCCCCATCGGCAAAGCACCATGCTGGAGATGGACTTTTAATATTTTTTCCTAAAACAAACAAAAATAATCAAATCCATTGACAATTAACCGGCGTACAAATTGGGTCCGCGTAGTTTTAGCTGTAGATGCAGACACTAACAAACAAAAATTTGGAGGATGTATGGGAAAGATGTTTTTAGAGAGCGGCGACCTCGTCGGCGTCACTTTTTGGCTAGTATCCATCGCAATGATTGCTTCGACAGTGTTCTTCCTTTACGAGGGCGCACACGTTAAGAAAGAGTGGCGTTTATCACTTCTCGTAGCAGGACTCGTGACTTTGGTTGCCGGGGTACATTATGACTATATGAGAGATTTTTGGGTGGTCGAACAGACGACCCCTATTGTTTACCGTTACATTGACTGGTTGATAACTGTGCCGTTATTGATGATCGAATTCTTCCTCATACTGAAAGCCGTTGGTGCCGCGGTAGGAACAGGTTCCTTCTTACGCCTTTTGCTTGGCACTCTCGTCATGCTTGTTTTCGGCTACCTTGGAGAGGCAGAGTTGATGAACGTTACCCTCGCATTCTGGATTGGAATGGTTGGTTGGGGCGTTATCATCTATGAGATTTACGCCGGCGCTGCGGGCAGCGCGGCCAAAGTTGCCTCGCCTGCTGTGGCGTCAGCGTTTAACTACATGAGACTCATCGTGCTTGTTGGCTGGGCAATCTATCCAATCGGTTACGTCTGGGGTTACATGCTCGGCGGCGTCGATCAAGGCGCGTTAAACATGGTCTATAACCTAGCAGACTTCGTCAATAAAATTCTCTTTGGTTTAATCATTTGGCATCTTGCCGTTAGCGAATCCGGCGGAGCCGGACACGACAACGAGACCGCCTAGCTGCTCACGCCAGGGCGAGCATTCCAGCTCGTTCTGGCGTTCTTCTTCACGCTTCGGCGTCGATAACTAGACGGGTGAGCGGTGGCTCATTAGTCCTTATTCTACCAACTGTCACCGTGATACAAGCTTCCCTGTTTGTCACTTCTACTCGTTAAGAGCAGCACCTACTCTCTACCCAGTGCAAACGCACGGGCCAACTCCCTCACCCACTTTGCTCTGGCTATTGAAGGCACGGCTGCTCGCAAAATAGCCGCAGGATGCAGAGTCGCGACCACGGCCCGCCCCTCATGAAACAACGTCTGCTCCTGTAATTGATTGAGTTTAACCTTCCTGCCCAATACCGCGCTCGCCGCGGTCGTACCCAAACAGATGATAACATCAGGATCAACCATTGAGATCTCCTGCTCTAGCCAGTGCCGACAAGCGTGGATATGTCTCTCTCGGGGTCTTTCATGCAGACGACGCCTGCCGCTGACTTTGAAACCAAAATGTTTGACTGCATTGGTAAGGTACAAGCCTTCTCGATGGACGCCCAGTTCATCCAGCGCTTTGTTTAACATTTGCCCAGCGGGCCCGACAAAAGGGCGACCGATCAAATCTTCTTGGTCTCCTGGCTGCTCGCCTACCAGCATGAACCGAGCATCTAGCGGGCCCTCCCCCGAGACAGCTTGCGTTGCAGACGCCCATCTTTCGCAACCCTCACACCCTAACACGGAAGCGCGTAAACGACTGAGTGGCGCTTCTCGCGACTGTGCCGACTGAGTGCGCAGCACTGACGGGTAACTCTCAGGCCGCTCTCCGCAATTCAAGACAGGTAATGAATCAGGCGTGCTTTGTAACATTTGATCGAGTTTAACATTCGCCTCAAGTAATAGAGCTGGAATCAATTCGGCTTCTGGCAGGTTCTTCCAATACTTTTGCGGCATTTCAGCGCGCATCGCATCCGTCTTAACGCGCGCCGGATTGAATATATTTCGGTAGTACACTTGCCATAGTCGATCGAGATCGTCCGAAGCTTTAACGGCCTTTGAAAGTCCGGGGCTAAAGTGCAATTCACCAGCCCCTTCCCAGTGGGCGCAACCCATCGGTGTTAGCACCGACCATCGCATTGCAGAAAATCTGCGGCTAAAAAAAACCGCAGCGACGCGAACGATATGGTGTTCTGGCTCAAACCATGCGATGAACCGTTCATCTTCTCCTTCACCCAAAGACCTGAAACGCACAAACGCTTTCATTTTGTGCAAATCCCGACGTACTGATTTTTCGTACCTCATGAGCCGGGCGACCAATGGATCGCCCTTCAAGGATAATAAGAAAGGCTCGCCGTGAGAAAGCCGCCATAATATTTGGTACATCAAAGACCATCGATCTTCGGCAATATTTAAGGCAGCGAATTTTACGAGCCCGAGAAATTCTTGACTCGCAGGATGGGAAATTTCTTTAGTGGGGACGGCGTTGTCTTCTAGTTGCTCATCTTCGACCCACCAGATCTTATCAGGCGCGCATTCTGCTTTTAGAGCCTCGTGAGCAGCTCTGAGAAATCCATCGACCGTAGGCCGAAAAGCGTGACGATGCCAGTCCTCGCCTGCACTAGCGTTTTCTTCGTCAAATAAACCCGACTGATGCATAGCTAAAAAAGCGCCATCTGGGCTGCCGGTGCAGCTAATCGGCCTCGCAAATCTCCACTGGTCAGGTCCCGGGTGCCTGGATGATGGTCAGCACAGACAATAAAAGGCATGGCTTTTTTTAAACCGGCACGCAAGGAGATTAGATCCTGAAGTTTGATTTTCTGCCATCGCCGTATGCGTAACAATTGCTTTACCGTTCTTACACCGATACCCGGCACTCTTAACAATCGTTCTTTTGACGCTCGATTCAAATCAACTGGAAACATGTCTCGGTGGCTTAAGGCCCATGCTAATTTCGGGTCGATATCCAAAGGCAACATGCCTGAACCTTCGGTCGCGTTCAGAATATCTTGCGGGCTAAATTCGTAAAAGCGCAGCAACCAGTCAGCCTGATACAGCCTGTGTTCTCTCAACAGCGGCGCTGGCTTTGCGGGCAAACTAATCGACGCTTCAGGAATCGGGCTAAAGGCAGAGTAATAAACTCGGCGTAGACGAAACCCCGCGTAAAGTTCCGCGGAGGTCTTGAGGATTGCTGTGTCATTAGAATCGTCAGCCCCAATTATCATTTGCGTCGACTGTCCGGCAGGTGCAAACCGTTGGGCTTTGCGTCGTCTTCTTGAACCATCCGAAGGTGCACTGACGCTGAGCTTTTCCCTACACTTTTTTGCATCCTCTTTCGCTTCCTCTTCCCGCACATGTATACGGGCCATAGAACGCTTAATGGTGCGGTGGTCTTTTTCAGGTGCAAGCGCAGAAAGGGTGCGCTGGGTTGGTAATTCCATATTGATACTCAACCTGTCTGCATAGCGACCGGCTTTTGCCAACAGTTCTCCGTCAGCATCGGGAATTGTTTTCAAGTGAATATAGCCACGAAAATCGTGTTTTTCGCGCAGATCACGCGCAACGAGAACCAATTGCTCCATCGTGTAATCGGGGCTTTGGATAATGCCTGATGATAAAAACAGACCCTCGATATAATTGCGTTTATAGAAATCCAGCGTCAACCGAACCACTTCATCAACAGTGAAGCGCGCACGCGTAACGTTGCTTGAATTACGATTAATGCAGTAATGACATTCGTACTGACAAAAATTTGTCAGTAATATTTTGAGTAACGAAATACAGCGCCCGTCCGGCGCATAGGAATGACAGATACCCATTCCACCCGTTGAGCCTATGCCCCGACCTGATCGGGAGTCCCTGCGAGCGCCGCCGCTAGAGGCGCAAGAGGCATCGTACTTTGCCGCGTCGGCCAGAATTTCGAGCTTTTGAATCAGTTTCATATGTACTGTATATAAACACAGTACATTTCCGAACACAACAAACGCTGTCAAAAACGAGTAAAGGTGATCATCACCTTTTACATCGATGTTTCCAATGCCTGATGCCAGTGACTAAGGAACAGCATGCCAGCCAACAACACTATTACGTTGAGCCCCAGCAACCCCATCCGCGATCACTGTCTCTTTTAGGCTGCAGACTTCTCAAGAATGTGAATACCGCAGGCAGAACCAAGCCCAATGACATGGGCCAATCCAACTTTGGCACCTTCGATCTGGCGGGGGCCACATTCATCTCTTAAGTGCTGACAAACCTCCCAGATGTTTGCAATGCCAGTCGCTGCAATAGGATGGCCTTTTGATTGCAGCCCACCTGACACATTAACCGGCATACTACCTGTGCGCCAGGTAGCACCGGAATTAAAGAAATCAACCGCACCTCCTTCCTCGCACAACATCAAATTGTCATAGTGCACCAATTCCGCCGTTGCAAAACAGTCATGCAGCTCAACCAGATCAAGATCTTCAGGACCCACACCCGCTTTTTCATAGGCAGTTTTTGCCGCATTTCTGGTCAACGTGTTCACGTCGGGCAGCACCTGGCAGGCTTCCTGCCAAGGGTCCGTTGTCAGAATTGAAGCGGATATCTTCACTGCGCGTCGCTGTTGCTCAAGCGAAAGAGTTTTCAGCGTTGCACCGTTCACAACCACAGCGGCGGCGGCGCCATCACAATTTGCCGAGCACATTGGACGCGTGTTTGGATAAGCAATCATCATATCATTCATGATCTGCTCCAAACTCATTTCCTTGTTATACGCGGCAAGCGGATTTAGTGTGGAATGAGCGTGGTTCTTCTCGCTGATTTTCGCGAACAATTCAAAATCTGCACCACCATATTTGTGCCCATACTCCATGCCAATTTGGGCAAATACCCCGGGCATCGTGGCTGTCCCAATTCTACCGTCAACCGGCACAACAGCACCAAAACGCCCTTCCGGCGTCCAGGTGTCATTTTCTTCGGCACGATTGGCACCGGCAAGCAAACCTGCACCTGCAAGCTTTTCAACGCCAACAGCGAGACCGTAGTCGCACTCACCCGCTTTGATCGCCATGACAGCAGTACGAAGTGCAGTTGCACCTGTTGCACAAGCGTTAGCAACATTGTAAACCGGGATGCCAGTCTGTCCGACTTGCTTCTGCAGCATTTGGCCAATGCCCCCAGCGCCCATCAGATTACCAGCGGCTAAAATACCAATGTCGCCCATGGTAACCCCGGCATCTTTCAAGGCAGCTTGAATTGCCTCGGCGCCCAAGTCGACGATGTCTCGATCAGGGTACTTGCCAAATTTGGTCATGTTTATACCGAGAATCCACACTTCATCCTGCTTACTCATTGCTTATCTCCTAAAAAGATTTCTGAATCATTCTGTTAGCTCACTATGCCGCTTCAATTGGTTCAAAACCAAACCCAATTGCCTCGACACCATCGGCGTCTGCGCCCATCGAGTATGTTGCCAATTGAACCTTCATGCCCAGAGTCACGTGTTCCGGATCAGGTTTTGTATTAATGATATTCGCGTTAACGCTAGTACCATCACAGTCAATGATTCCGGAGACGAAAGGAACTTCAACGCCTGGTGCCGCAAATGCCACGATGGTGAAACTGCGGAGCTCGCCCTTTGTCGCAACCTCGACCTGGTTAAATTCGGAGCCAAAACAATTCGCGCAGGCATTCCTTCGACCAAAAAATCGAGCTTTGCAGTTTGTGCACTCATGACTCACCAAATGCGGCGCTTCTCCAAGTACCAGGTAATTTACTATAGGAATAGGTTCCGACATCTAAATATCCTTTATTTTGCTTAACCGTCCTCATATCTACACCCAATTAGCCATTGGGATCAATAAATATTTACGCTTAAGAGATTTACTTACGGCATGTGGCAGCGCAATAACGCTTCAGCAATGACCCATTCGCTTTCAACATAGATCAATATTATCGAGACATAAGAGAACATAACCCTGCTCGCCTGATAGATAATTCTTGAGCAAGAAACGTACGTTCGGAGTCCGATCTAAGCGTTCGAGTAAGTCTTCGACAAACGCTAGTTCGTGTTTTGCCCTGCATGAGAAACCGAGGCGAGCAGTACAAGCGCGTCCTCACACCAGAGCAAACTTGCCTCTTCCTGGCGAATACCGGCAAGTAACGCAAGGTAGACCCCCTTTCTCTGGTCAGGCAACTTCACAGGCTCGGCATAATTTCGCGCTTCAATTTTTCGATAAAGTGCGAGCTTCGCTCGATGATTGTGCTGGCGCTGGATAACGGCATCAACTACTGCCGCTGTGGAGGAATGACCCACCGTGTAAAGCTTTGCGAACAATTCATCGGTTACTTTGCGCTTCTTGGTTTCACTAAGGACCCACCCATCAAGCGATCTACGACCACTGTCTGTCAAGGAATAAACGCGCTTATCAGGTTTTCCTGTCTGACACACCTCCCGCGCTGCCACCAGCCCTTCCGCATAAAGGCGTTTCAGGGTCTGGTAAATCTGTTGGTGCGAAGCGGTCCAGAAAAAGCCAAGAGATACGTCGAATTGTTTTGCCAGTTCGTATCCGGTGAGATCCTCTTCCAACAAGGCGGTAAGAATCGCGTGGGTGAGCGCCATACCATCAATCTCCAGTTTCAGAAGTTGGTAGCTTAACGCACCGATACTATTATGCAAATTTATGCATATAAATGTTGTTATGCAATTATTTGCATATTAACATACCGTTTTACCCAAGGAGAGACTCATTATGGCTATTCCGACGTTAATGCAGGGCAAACTATCAATACCCGTTGTGGGCTCGCCCCTGTTTATCATCTCAAATCCCGACTTGGTGATCGCACAGTGTAAAGCAGGCATCGTGGGGTCTTTTCCGTCACTTAATGCCCGGCCACTATCAGTTCTAGATGATTGGTTGAAGCGAATTTCTACTGAGCTTGCAGCCTACGATGCCGCGAACCCGGACTCACCATCAGCCCCTTTCGCTGTGAACCAGATCGTGCACAAATCAAATAATCGACTTGAAGATGACATGGCGCTCTGCGAGCAATACAAGGTGCCAATCGTCATCACCTCGCTTGGCGCTCAACAGGCAGTGAACGACCGAGTACACGCCTGGGGCGGGATTGTGCTTCACGATGTGATCAATAATAGATTTGCCAAAAAAGCAGTAGAGAAAGGCGCGGATGGACTCATTGCAGTCGCTGCCGGTGCTGGAGGACACGCTGGCGCACTGTCACCTTTCGCCTTGATTCAGGAATTGCGTGAGTGGTTCGATGGCCCGTTACTCCTCTCAGGTTCAATCGCAAATGGCGATGCAGTGTTAGCCGCGGAAGCAATGGGCGCAGACATGGCTTATATTGGTTCCGCCTTTATCGCAACCGACGAGGCCAATGCAGATCATAAATACAAACAGGCACTGGTCGACTATGCCGCTGAAGATATTGTTTACAGTAATCTTTTCACCGGGGTGCACGGAAACTATCTCGCACCATCAATCGCAGCCGCGGGCCTAGACCCCAAGAATTTGCCCGAAAGCGACCCATCGCAAATGAACTTTGGTTCAGGTGGCGGTTCGGACTCAAAAGCTTGGAAAGACATTTGGGGCTGCGGCCAGGGTCTCGGTGCGGTGAAATCAATACTTTCGGCTGAAGCACTGGTTGCACGACTGGTTGATGAATACAATACCGCTAGGCAGAGAATTACGCGCTAGCTTGCCAACTGTTTACGACTAAACCCGGTGAAGTTGTTGATAAGTTCCGCAACTTCTCCGCTTTGTTCCTGCATATGCAGATGATGATGACCCGGCATGTTTATCAGCTGTAGTCCAAGCCGCGCCTTGGAGCCAATCACATCAATGGACCGCCTTAACCATTCGTTCTCCATATCCGCCACAATGAAAAGTGTCTCCGCTGTCGTATTCTCTAATAATTGCTCCAGTTGACCAGCAGATAACTCAAGAGGACCAGAACCTTTAATTTTAGGATCAGTAATCCAGGTATAACCACCATCAACGACCTTGTGCCCCCTCTTTATCAGACATTCAGCGGAATCTTTGTTTTGTCCGGTTGCTTCACATAATCGAGCTGTCATCGCCTCGAGGGTGGGAAAAACTTTTAAAGCAGCGTGCTGCTTGAACGAAGCAGCAATACCAGACTGAAGATGCCCCAAGACCTCCTGAGGGGAATTAGTGCCGCAATACCCATCGATACAGATAAGTTTGTTTACGCGCTCGGGAAACATGCCAGCCAGTTGTGAACCTATCTCTGCACCCATCGAATGCCCTATCAGGTTAAACGATTGCCAACCCAACAAATCAGCAACCGCCAATACGTCCCTGATATCATTTAGCCCGCTATAGGTTTCGCCCTCCCGTCTATGGGCTGACCAGCCATGCCCTGCAAAGTCCATTGCGAAAATTCTTAGCCCTTGCAACGCCGGCGCAAGCATGTCGAAGCTGTTTGCGTTATCGAGATAACCATGCAATGCGATAGTTGGATCACCACTTTCCACTCCCCAGAATTTTCCTGCAATTCTGGTATACCCCAAATCTAATTCTTGGTTCATCCTTACTTCTATAACGAAAATTGAATGCTGCCAGTATAACCTTCACGCAGGGCTTGCGGGCTCGCAGACAAGTCGCTGATATCCAAGGATCATCAAACATGATGATGTAGTAACAGGAACACGCAGTACCTAAATCGCCTACGCCGTTATACTGAATCTGGAAACAAAGCTTCCACTATCGACATCAACAGGATAAGTTTGCGTACTGGAAATCGAGCAACGTGGTTAGGAAAACGCGTCATTTAACAAGAGGAATCAGCTTGATGCGTCTCGCCGAAAAGCTCAAGACTAAAACCCTGCTTACGCTGATGCGCGGCGTCGCCGGGGCCGAACGGCTTGTCAAAGGGCATTCAGTCGATCTGTTCAATCCAGCGTTCCTCGACAATCCCTATGACACCTGGGAAAAACTGCGCGAGGCATCCTCCATCCATTACTCAATGGCGCTCAGGGGATACTGGACAACCAACTTCGAAACAGCACAAGAAGTACTGCTGGACAAACGATTTGGTTCTGATGTCAGAAAGCACGAAAAGCGAGTAAAGCGGATCAAATCCAACATGTCTGCAGAACAATTGGAAAATTTTGAAAACCCCAGCATGCTATCTCTCGACCCGCCTGACCATTCAAGAATTCGAAAGCTGGCTTCGAAAGGGTTTCTACGTAAATATATTCAGTCACTTGAACCTAACATTGCCAAAATCGTCGATGCTTGCCTTGTCAAAACGAGCAATATGGCTGCGTTCGATGTACTCGACGTGTTAGCGAAACCCCTTCCTGCGATCGTCATTGCCGAAATGATGGGACTGCCTGAGTCCGACCATCTACAGTTTCAGGCGTGGTCAGAGGATTTGATCGAATCGACCAGCACAACCGACACAAAAGTGCTCGAAAAAGGCGAAAAAGCAAACCAGGCATTGATCAATTACTTTCGAAAGATCATCGCCGCCCGCCGAGGAAACCCGGGTGACGATCTGATTGGTCAATTGATCGCAGCCGAAGAAGCGGGTGATACGCTAAGCGAAATAGAACTCTATAATACCTGCTTACTGCTTCTAGTCGCAGGACACGAAACAACGACGCGACTGATATCCAACGGCATATACCTTCTGCTTAACACGCCTGGCAGTTGGCAAACGCTACGGGAGAACCCCTCACTCGTTCCAAATGCTATAGAAGAAATGTTACGGGTAGAACCACCTGTTCAAGCAACCCAGAGGTTTGTGACTGAAGACATGGATTTCCACGGCATCCAATTGAAGCGGGGAGATATTATTTTTATCAGTATTGCAGCGGGCAACAGAGATCCGGCTGTCAATCCTAATCCCGATAAATTTGACGTACAGAGAAAAGAAATCAGGCAAATTTCATTCGGCTACGGGATTCATTTGTGTATCGGTAGCGCCTTGGCTCGCCTTGAGGCAAAAGTGGCATTTGAGAAATTACTGGCAATGTATCCTGAGATGCAATTATCAGGGCCTCCGCCCAAATGGGGAACCAATCCATTTTTCAGAGGCCACAACAAATTGATGGTTGCACGAAGGTAGTCGCTATGCGAGGCAAAATTGCCACTTATATTCACCCGCTACCAACCGATATTCTGGTTTGACGCTACGGCTCCAGGAATCGTCACCACCCACACCCATATGAAAGCCATCAATGTAAAGGTAAAGCCCCGCTTCCTTTTGAAGCTCATAGTCGTGTTGAGCATTTTTTAGCTGTTTCATCCCATATCGGCTGGCGGCAAAATGAAAATCGCCTGATACTCGCACCTGCCCGACCTCAAGCTCGTTAACATCACACCTCAATCCGTTGTCAGAAGGAAAAATATAAGGTGTATGCATCTCGCCGGTCGGCACTCGCCAACGACCGACATTAGCGCTAAGTTTTCTATCGGGATAATTTTCATGGGGTCCCCTACCAAACCAAGTCAGCGCTTCTGGCGCATCTTTTAACCTGATCGCAGCACCCACCCTAGGAAGCGACGGGTTAGTTTTGTCTACCAGCACTTTGGCATCTATTTTCAGCTCACCTGAACCGCGAAAGTCATATTGCCATACCGACCTGATCAGCTGCCGGTTGTCGCTAAAGTAAGCCTGCGTTACCCGAAGTACACAGGCCTCTTCGTCGATCGCAACATCAAGACAGCGCCGCTCCATATCGAACAATCCTGCGCTCTCCCAACTGGATCGCCACGAATGCGGGTCCATTCGACCGGCCTCACTTGTACCGATATCGTTATCGAGAGGTGCCCGTATAAAATTCTCAAGGATCGGTGCAAGCAGCTGTTCCTGCCCATCTTTTTGCCAACTGGTCACAAGCCCCTCAGCTCTATCAATAGACCACTGACTTCGACCCGCAGTGATAGAAATGCACCCTTGTCTCTGTTCAACAATTATCTCTTGTGCAGCTGATTCAGCATCAATTGGCTTCGGTTGCTCTAACGGTATTGCTGAGGGCAACTCAAATTGACAGCTAGCAACTTCATGCCCCGCGCTGGCATACGCGGTATCTTCAATCTGTGTGATATTCAGATTAAGCCAGAGTCTAGATGACCCGCCCGCTGAAACGAGTAATTCATCCTCGGACATCAGCTCAACTCGACAAGAGGCCGTCGGCTCCATATTTAGCTGAAAAGCACCATTTCGAACACCACCCTGCTCGCTAAAGACTTCCCAACTAAGGCGCTCATTATCCGTATCACGAAACAAATATTCACTGGTTACCGTGACGACAATTCCAAGGCTTTTTGACAACTTGAACGTAAATGGCTGTTGAGCACGCTTTGCTTCAATAATTGTGGGATGCAAGGTTCTGTCTGGAAACACCAACCCGTTGATACAGAACTGACGGTCATTAATTTCATCGCCAAAGTCACCACCATAAGCCCAATAGGTTTCGCCAGTATCGCTCACATGATTCAATCCCTGATCAACCCAGTCCCAGATAAAACCGCCCTGCAAACGCGGGTGTTCCCGAAAAATATCCCAGTAATCTTTAAAATTCCCAAGGCTATTACCCATCGCATGAGCATACTCGCAAAGAATAATCGGTCTGTGTTCGCCTGGCATACCCACCCAACGATTCAAGCCATACTTGGTTTCGTCGCCGTGGGCTTGATGCAGGTCTTGGTGCGTTCTTGCATACATGGGGCAAATAATATCGGTGGCCGCGGTGTTCGAACCGCCCCCTTCATATTGCACAGGTCTGGAAGGATCCGTGCGTTTGGTCCATTGATACATGGCATCATGTGCGGCGCCATACCCCGACTCATTTCCCAATGACCAAATAATTATACTGGGATGGTTAAAGTCGCGGGATACCATTCGGGTCATACGCTCAAGGAATGCTCCGGCCCATAGAGGGTCATCGGCAATGCGCCGCATCGGTTGCATACCATGGGTTTCGATATTTGCTTCATCCACAACATAGAGACCAAGACGATCACACAATCGATAAAAGCCTGGTTGATGTGGATAATGAGAACATCGCACAGCATTAAAATTATGCTGCTTCATCAGTCGCAGGTCCTGCTCAACTCTCTCTAGGCTCTCCGCGTGACCTGTCGCGGGATCATGCTCGTGCTTGTTGACCCCTCGAATCAGCAAAGGTCTGCCATTTAGGCACAACTGATCGTCCCTGATTTCAATTTTTCTAAAACCAATGTCGTAAGCTTCAGCTTCTACTAATCGTTTTCGGGCATCGAGAAGACTCACAGTTAAACGATAGAGCGCTGGTGATTCCGCACTCCATTTTTCTGGGTTCTCCACATCAATAGATAATCTACAACGATCAGCATATGCGCCGCGTTCATCTATAGGCAAAGTACCCACAAGTGAACTTTCAGCAGTTACCAACACATTGTCACGATACAGCGCTGCACGAACATAGCATTCTTCAGCATTTGAGGTCGAAATCTCTATCTTCAATCGACCATCAATATAGTCATCGGTAAGATCAGCGGTAACTCGAACATCTGACACACATTGCGCGGGTTTTGTGACGAGCGAGACTGAGCGATAAATGCCACTCAGGTTCCACATATCCTGATCTTCCATATAGCTGCCGTCACATAGCCGAAGCACCATGACAGCGATCTGATTCTCCCCATTGATAAGAAACGAAGTCAGATCAAATTCAGCGGCCAGCCTGCTATCTTGAGAGTAACCAACCCAACGTCCGTTGCACCAGAGATAAAAGGCACTATCGACGCCATCAAAAACAACACTGATCGTTTCTTCGGACTGCCAATGTTCAGGCACTGTAAAGTTTCGCAAATAACATCCCGTTGGATTTTCATCCGGCGTAATTGGGGGCGTGCATGGAAACGGATACTTCACGTTGGTGTAGACCGGTTTATCGTAACCCTGTAATTGCCAGTTACCTGGCACCTCAATATGACCGAAATCAGTTTGCGCAGCGTTCGCGGGCTCGTACCAGCTATCAGTGACTTCCATCGGGCTTGCAAATAACTTGAACTTCCATTGACCGTTAAGACTGAAGATAGAATCGCTAGGTGAATCGAGCATTGCATCTTGCTCAGAGCGCCAACTAGACAAAGGCGCATGACTGTTTAGCCTATTTTGCGAGGTAACCTCAGGCGTCAGCCAAGCCTTTTGTTCTTTGAAGTTCATATCCCTTCTCTTTTAAGTTCAATCAGGTCGATGATTAGATTAAGCTAACGCCGGCGCTAGGACTCGCCGGATAAATGGTTGCTCTCAAACCGGTAAGCTGCTCATATTGCGCTTCGACGGCGTCAGTTACATCCGACAAACGTTCGTGCGGTACC
Source organism: Pseudomonadales bacterium (assembly GCA_964228885.1). Classification (GTDB taxonomy): domain Bacteria; phylum Pseudomonadota; class Gammaproteobacteria; order Pseudomonadales; family Azotimanducaceae; genus UBA4582. The sequence goes on from CAXRCG010000286.1 coordinate 17,179, forward strand.
AATGCCACCACACAACCTCCAAAGCCACCACCCGTCATCCGAACACCACCTGACTGGCCGACGACCGAAGCAACAATGCCCACCAGTTGATCAATGGCGGGAATCGTAATTTCAAACAACGATTTCATTGACTCGTGACTTTGTGCCATCAGTCGACTGATTTCCGCACTGTCACCATTGTTCAAAGCGCTGACCATTGATAACACGCGTCGATTCTCTCCGATCACGTGTTCCGCCCTTTTCCGTGCGACGACGTTCAGCCCAGCCTGCCCAGACCGCAGTTTCTCTTCATCGATATACCGCAAGCTAGGCACATCAAAATGGCGGGCCACCGCCTCACATTGCGCTCTTCGCTGGTTGTATTCACTGTCAACCAGTCCTCGCTGCACGTTGGAATTAACAATGACAATTGACAACGCTTCCGGCATGAAGACTGGGGTCAGTTTATAGTCCTGACAATCGATCATTACCGCATGACCGTCAACCCCATTCGCTGATATGAGCTGATCCATGATACCGCAAGCACAGCCCACAAAGTTGTTCTCGGCAGCTTGACCGATCTGCGCGATTGTCAATCGATTAAGTTGAAGATCCTTACTCTGCGTTTCACTGATAGATCCATTCACTGCTGCGACCAGCGCGACTGTCACGGCAACCTCCAACGCAGCAGAGGAACTAAGCCCAGCGCCTTGAGGTACATTTCCCGTCACTGCGATATTGCAACCCTGCACGGGATAGCCGCGCAGCTTTAATTCACTCACAACCCCGCGAATATAGTTACTCCACATTTGGTCAGGGTGAAATTTGATATCTTCATCCAGGCTAAATGCATCTGTTTGGTCAGACCAGTCAAGTGCCAAAACCTGTATCTGCCTGTCGTCTCGCTTCATCACGGCGACAAGCGTGCAATAATCTATGGCGCAAGGTAGAACAAAACCCTCGTTGTAGTCCGTATGCTCACCAATCAGGTTAACCCGCCCTGGTGCTTTGATAATTTTTTCCGGTTCGCGACCGAAATGGGCGCTAAACTTTTTCCTCAGCTGCTCAGTTTTCATGTGTTCGTTTTAAAATGGGTTTCCGGTTGTGTTCGTAGTCTTTCCGCCGCTTGCTCGGGCGTCATATCTCTTTGGGCTTCAGCGAGCATTTCATAGCCAACCATGAATTTTCGAATGGTCGCAGACCTTAACAATGGCGGATAAAAATGCGCGTGCAATTGCCAGTGATCCGTTGCTTTCGCTTCGCTTTCACCAACGCTGTTGGGCGCACAATGCCAACCCATGCTGTAGGGAAACGAAGTCTCAAACAGGTTGTCATATTTGATGGTCAACAACTGGATAATAGCGGCGAGGCTATCTTTTTCTTCACTTGTTAGCGCTGAAAAAACGTCTACGCTTCGCCTTGGCAGCAATAATGTTTCAAATGGCCAGGTTGCCCAGTAGGGAACAACAACAACCCAATGGGCATTTTTTAAAACGACACGCTCATTGAGTAACATCTCGCGTTGGCTGTATTCAAGTAACAGGTTCTTACCGTTGTCTTGCATGAAAGCTTTCTGCCGCTCATCCTCCTTTGCCACAAGCGTTGGTACAGCCTCGCTTGCCCATAACTGACCGTGGGGATGAGGATTGGAACAACCATTAATCGCCCCCTTATTCTCAAAAACCTGAACCCAGCGGTACCTCTTACCCAACGCCTCATAAAGCGCTGCCCAAACATCAACGATACTTCTTATCATTTCTACCGACATTTCCGGCAACGTGAGATCGTGCCTTTCGGAGAAACAGATCACCTTACTGACACCACTCACTGACATTCGCTGGAAAAGCGCATCGTTTTCTTCTTTGCACGCGTCCACGCCTTCTAGCAGCGCTGGAAAATCATTATCGAATACAAAGGGGCCGCGATAGATTGGGTTGATTTCACCATTTGCCCGCACGTTACCGGAACAGAGATAACAATCGGCATCGTGCTCAGGCAACTCAACAAGCGTTGATTCTTCGACTTGTCCTTGCCAGGGTCTCGTTGCGCGCTGAGGAGAGACAAGTATCCATTCACCGCTCAGAGGGTTGAACCGACGATGGGGCACACTATTCTCTATCTGTTTCTCAATACTGTTCTTCATTGATAAATACTGATTTAGTCATCTTTAATAGGCGCGTGAACTGTCGCTTATTGAGCACCCAGTGGTCAAGATTGTTTGTTACAATTCCAATGGATTTTAACCTATCGTAAAGTTGTGTACCCGTAACTTCCAATTTTCGAGCAGAACCACGCACTTTTTATGACAAATAACGCGACCCCCTTCGGCACGACAGCAGATGGCAAGCAGGCGTCGCTGGTGACACTCACCAACGCCGCCGGATTGGAGGCAAGATTCAGCGACTACGGTGCAACCTGGGTGTCGATGATTACGCCGGATCGTGCGCATCAGCTTGCCGATGTGTTAATCGGTTTTGATGATGTAACAGGATATGAAACGCACCCTTTCATCTCTAGCGTCGTGGGCAGATATGCCAATCGAATATCACAGGGGCGTTTCACGCTTGACGGCACTCAGCATCAATTAGATCGCAATGAGGGAGCGAACCATCTGCACGGGGGCGCAGACAACCTCTCGGTGAAAGTGTGGGATTGGCATGAAGATTCGGCACTGAACCGGGTCAAATTTACCTGCGAGTCGCCAGCGGGTGAATGCGGTTATCCAGGTCATGTGAAATTTGACGTCACCTACCAGCTTACCGACCTAAACGAGTTGATTATAAAGTACGAGGCCTCAACCGATCGCCCAACGCACCTCAATCTAACGAACCATGCTTATTTTAATCTTGGCAGTGCTGATAGCATTAAGGAACACAGATTACGCCTTGATGTCGACCGTTATACCCCAGTAAACCAGTTTCTTATTCCTACTGGGCAGATCTCACCGATACCGGACTCTCTTGATTTCAGGGCGCTTGCTGAGGTTGGCACGAAGATACATCAGCGAAAAAAACTCGGCGAAAATGGATTAGATCACAATCTAATTTTTTCGCTCTACGATCATAGCCTGCGAACACAAGGGCAGCTCGTTGACCCGATAAGTGGCAGGACGCTGACGCTGGCAACCACCGAGCCCGCTATTCAAATATACACAGCCAATCATTTTGATGGCATTATCGGCACAGAAAATAGCATCTACGCCCAACACGCTGGACTATGCCTGGAGACCCAGCACTATCCTGACTCTCCAAACCAACCGGCATTCCCATCAACACTAATAAAGCCTAGCGAAATTTTCGAATCGACGACTGTTTTTCAGTTCGGAGTTGTCGAATAATTCTCTAATTTATCGCAGAAAATGGTCTCGGGCACTGGCACCTGATTGCCAAATTCATTTACAGTTACACGCAAGGAGGCACGTGCTCCGCGATTTAACATCAATTAAATTACGAAAAATGGACACCCCGTTATGGCATACCCCTTATCTGGCCTCAAAGTTTTGGACCTTTCACGTGTACTTGCAGGTCCGTTTGCGGGACGAATGTTGAGCGACTTGGGTGCCGACGTTGTGAAAGTCGAGCCACCCGATGGTGACATCACCCGCTATTGGGGCAAAGATATTTCGAGCCTTCCCGGATACTATCATCAACAAAATGCAGGCAAACGAAACATTTGTATTGATCTACGTGCTGAAGGTGCCAGTGATCTCATTAAAAAAATGGTGCTTGAATCTGACATCCTAATTGAAAATTACCGCCCCGATGTTATGCCTAGACTAGGTATCGGTTACGAAGCCCTAAAAGAAGTTAATCCTCGCCTCATCATGCTTTCAATCTCAGGGTTCGGACATGATGGGCCTGAATCACGTCGAGCAGCCTATGCCCCTGTCGTTCACGCGGAATCCGGATTGCTCTATCGCATGCATACACGCTCGGGGCTGCCCTATCACGACCTGCCACTGTCAGTCGCTGATACTAATGCATCTTTACACGGTCTAGTTGGTCTACTCTCTGCGGTCATCATGCGCAACTCGACAGGGCTTGGTCAGCATATTGATATCGCTATGATAGACGCAACCCTGGCCACCGACGACCAAATGCACTACGACCTTGAGGACTCTCAAATGACGGGACCGCTACCCAACGAGATTTGGGATGCGCCATTTGGTCCGGTACTCATCTCAGCCGACTTTAGAGTGCTATTCCCTCTCCTAGTAAAACATCTTGGCGTCGTTGATCCTTCAAACAAGGACATGACACTGGAAGAAAAGATTGCAGCGCGTAGATCAACTGTCGACGCGTTTGTACAGACACTAGATAGTTTGGAAAAACTGGACGAAGCGATGAAAACCATTAACATTGCCTGGGGTGAAATAAGAAACCCAGTTGATATTAGCAATCAGCCGACAATCGCTTCGCGAAACTCAATCGTCCAGATGGATGATCGCTCCGGTGGCACTCGACCCATTACCCAGTCACCTTATCGTTTTTCAAACGCCGAGAGCGGTGTTCGTGGCCCCGCACCCCATCGCGGTGAACACAATGAAGAGGTATTGTCTGATTGGCTTGGCTTGTCAACGGCAGAAATTTCGTCACTTCAAACCGAAGATGTCATTTTGTTTGATGCAGACTGGAAGCATCACTAACGGCTTAAATGAAGCAATCAACCGCGAGATAAGCTAAGCAGTCTTTTCAAGGAGTTTTTTCGGCAACCGTTGTTCGGCGGCGAAACTTTTTGAGTAACCGGTTTCTGTTGCCCTTACCTCGGATGACCAGTCTCGCCACATATCCTGCTGAGGCGGATCAAGGCGCAAGAGATCAAGATCCTTTCGGTTAAAGTCATACAAAACCGCTTGACGGATTACCTGAGAGTAATTGTGTCCAGCCATATGCGCCAGTCGATGATGCCACAGAACGACATCACCCTGCTGACCCCAACAATCTACCGAAGGTGTGTCAGACATAATTGCTTCAAGTTCTCGCAAATACTCCGGAGTGTGAACAATTCCTTTATGGCTGGGCATATGTTCATAAAACGGCACTCTTGGCTGATCGTATTGCATCTGACAAGTTGGATACAAACGCCGGTGAGAACCTGGCCAAATTCTGAAGGCACCACCATCTGGTGGCACATCATCGATTAAGCCTACTATACCAAGACAAAACGGATGACCATCAGTATGACTGGATTCTGGTTCTCTTGGTCTGTCACCATAGGGAAGTGTACAGTAGATACCACGCACACCTTCGTTCACTGCTGGATCAACGGGACCACCGGGCCAAGCAGGACCATCACTCCCCATAGGTTTACCGCCTACGATAGGCGCTTCAATCAAACCCTCTCCTAGCAATTGTTCTGCCACTTCGATTAGATCCTTCGTGTAAACCAGATCGACTAACCACTGCTCTGTACCAAACTGTCGAATTTGCCAACGGAAATCTTTGCGCATATGGAGCGGATCGTCCTGAACATCATCATCCGCAAAAGGACCAATATGAGTTGCTGGGTCGTCACGCTTCAATCGACAATTTTCCGGCAGCTCTGCCCACATTCGATCTTGAGCACCGGCACAACTTTGGACGTCGAGCGCATTTTTTAATATCAGATATCCGTTATCCTTAAAAAAAGCGATTTGTTCCCGTGTTAGTTTCAATTTAATTCTCAGCCTCTGTGAGTCTTGCTAAATTCTAACCGCTTTATTCCAGCCCGAACAAGAAGTGCGGCACAATGTCTTTGTATACGAAGCAACGTAAACCTCAATTTCTTTAGCTGGCAAACAGGACTCAAAGTCTTAGATAAACCATCATTGGTTCCAAAGGTCAATTTAACAAGCTCAGCTCGGCGAGCCACCCGTTGTTAGACGATCTCTAATTCGCTAATGCGGCAAATTGTTTGTCGAGCTTTTTCAACTGCTTCTTCGAAACACCACCCATCGAATTTAATGCATGTCGTACGCGAGCGCGCGTCATGTCTGGGCCCAATAAACGCATTGAATCGAAAAGCGGAGGCGAAACAGATTTTCCTGAAATGGCAATAAACATCGGCGCAAGCACGTCTCGTATTTTGTAATCGAGTTGCTCTGCAAGCTGAGCAAACAATTGGTTGAGACCTTCAGTGGACCAGTCTCTCTGTGCCTCCAATCGCCATAGCGCAAACTGAAGTACCAGCTTTATTTGATCGGGTTCAAGACTTTTGATTCCATCGAAAGAGGATTCGTCCAACGCCAACATTCCGTCAAATAGAAACGTTGAAATAGGCGCCACCTCTGAAAAAACATCTACTCGTTCTTTAATCAGCGGTATCACCTGCAACAAGTTCTCACGATTGAAAGCCCAATCGATGAGCTGATCCGCCAGTTGTTCATCGGTTAACTCTTCTCGAAGCCAACGACCGTTTAACCATTTGAGTTTGTCCATATCAAATACGGGCGCGCCGAGAGAAATTCGATCAATATCAAATTGATTGATCATCTGCTCTAGTGAAAACTTTTCCTCCCCATTGGGCATGCTCCAGCCTAACATACCGAGATAGTTCACTAGCGCCTCGGGCAGGAAACCCATATCTTTATAAAAATTGATACTGGTTGGATTTTTCCGCTTGCTTAACTTGCTTTTGTCCGGATTTCTGAGCAAAGGCATATGAACCAGTTCCGGCATTGGCCAACCGAAATACTTGTACAACAGGATGTGTTTAGGCGCGGAGTTGATCCATTCTTCGCCACGGATAATATGCGAAATTTCCATTAAATGATCATCAACAACAACCGCCAGGTGATAGGTTGGATTGCCATCAGTTTTCAGCAATACCTGCATGTCAATCTGCGACCAATCAATTTCAATTTCCCCACGAAGTTTGTCCTGAACTAAACAGGTTCCTACTTCCGGCACCTTCATACGAACAACGTGTGGCGTATTGTCATCGAGGCGTGATTTTACTTCTTCAGCCGACAAGGACATACAATGTCCGTCATATCTCGCCGTTTTTCCTGCTTTCATTTGTGCTGCTCTCATCTCTGTTAGCCGCTCCGGCGTGCAAAAACAGTGGAAGGCATCACCCTGCGCTATCAACTGCTCTGCATAGGGTCTGTACAAATGTTTGCGGTCACTTTGACGATAGGGTCCGTGAGGTCCGCCACAGTCCGGCCCTTCATCCCAGTCCAATCCCAACCATTTCAGAGAATCCAGAATCACAGCTTCAGACTCCACGGTACTTCTAACCGCATCTGTGTCCTCGATGCGCAACACGAACTCACCACCATGCTTGTGAGCTAAAGCTCGACAAAACAACGCCATATAGGCCGTTCCAACATGTGGATCGCCAGTCGGTGATGGCGCTACTCTTGTTCGTACTTTCATCTGTTTTCCAACTTGTTGAATTTCCATTTATCCCGTTCAAAACCGCTCAGCATGGCGCTTGTCCATTTTATTCGATGAGTCAGATCCAGCAATATTCTGCCTTTAGGGTGAGGCCACAAATGTTACACTATTCGTCATCGAAGATTAATCAATCGACCAGGATATGTCGCAACAATCTACAGCATCAAAATTAGATACTTCCCATGTGGAGAAGCCCAGTTTACTGGATAGAACAGTTAGCGTTGCGCCCATGATGGGGGCTACTGATCGGCACTGCCGCTACCTTCTGAGGCTCATTTCACCCAAGGTGCTACTTTACTCCGAGATGATCGTTACCGGCGCCCTGCTCCACGGTAAGGAAAAAGCAGCACACTTTCTTGAACATAGCGCCGACGAACCCGTCGCCTTGCAGCTAGGCGGCTCTGATCCGCAGGCATTGGCTGAGTGCGCAGAACTAGTGGAATCTGCGGGTTATCAAGAGGTCAATCTGAATGTAGGCTGCCCTAGCGACAGAGTTCAGGTCGGTGGCATAGGCGCATGTCTGATGCGCGAACCGGAATTAGTGGGTGACTGTGTATCTTCGATGCAGCACTCAACTAATCTGCCAGTTACCGTGAAATGCAGAATCGGTACGCAAATGAAGCATGGCGGTGCTCTCGAGCAACCAGAGGACTATGATAACTTTAGAGAGTTTGTTCGAATAGTCAGGGCCGCTGGTTGTCGGATTTTTATCGTGCATGCTCGAAAAGCCATTCTAGGAGGACTTTCACCAAAAGAAAATCGAGAAATACCGCCATTAAAATATGACTTTGTTTACCGGATCAAACAGGAATTTCCGGATTGCCAGTTTCTACTCAATGGCGGCATCAAAAATGAGACTGACGCAGTTGCGCTGCTGGCAAAAACTGACGGCGTTATGTTGGGCCGAACGCCTTACAGTGACCCTTTTATACTCGCGCGCATCGATCAACTAATGGCAGCCCCTGCCTCTAAGCCTGTAGACACAATCACTGAAAGAAACAAAATACTTGAGATCTATCTTGACTACATGGAGCAACAGCTATCCAGAGGGGTCGCCTTGAAACACATGGCGAAACATTTGCTGGGTTTCTATAGCGGACTGCGGGGCGCAAGAAGCTTTCGAAGACATTTAAGTAGCCACATGTTTAACGATGATGCAGGACTGGACTTGATTACAGAGAGCGTTACACTGTCAGGACTAAATCAGAATTAAGTAAACTTCGTCATCTACATGAAAGTTAAAAACCAGCTATGCTAAAAGACCTTAAAAAGTTCTTTTCAGAGAACCTAGATCCCGAAAGCTCAACCGATACAAAACATACAATTGAGTATGCGACAGCTGCTTTGCTAATTGAGCTTGCCAAAGCCGATTTTGCAGAGGATGAGGTTGAACGTACACTGATCGTTGCGATGTTACGCGATACCTTCAACTTATCACAAAAAGAAATTGACGATCTGGTGTCGTTTGCCGAAATTGGTTCAGAGGAAGCGAATGACCTGTTTCAGTTTACCCAATTGGTTAACCAACATTACTCGCACCCAGACAAAATTACGCTGGTTGAAAATTTGTGGCTCGTTGCTTTTGCTGATGGCAGGTTGGATAAGTACGAGGAACAATTCATCAGGAAAGTATCAGGCTTGCTTCATCTCGCACATTCAGAATTCATAAAGAGCAAACTCAGAGCCAAAGATAAAGCTCAGCAACCATGAGCATACCTTGGTGGTTTGGCCTCGCCTTGGCCTTCAAGCGCCGATTTTTCCTTTTCCAGCGCCTCAACCAAGTCTTTAAATTGCAATTCATTGCTTTTGTTCAAACCCATCAAAACCCTGTGAGCTTCAAGCACTTGTTCTCTAAGTTCAGACTCGCTCACCACCGATGTTGGTAACTCACCCATCTGCTCGCAATACAAATCAGTGTCTTCGACAATTAAAAACACACGCTCAAACCCCATGCTATGCAGAATCCGCGTCACATCAACGTTGGTCGAAACAATCGTGGGCAAAACCTTCAGAAATTCTTGGGAGCGGAGAGAGATTTTTGCCAACAGACCCAAACTGGTACTATCGATACCTATCGCTTCAGTCAAATCAATAATTATCGACTTTAGCTTTGCATCTTGACCAATGCTTTCCAAGTACCTTGAAATCGTCGGGCCTAACGTGACACGAACATCACCCAAAAATTTAAGAACCTGAACATTCTCTACTTGCGCAAATAGAATAGTACCCATATTCCTGTTGGATCCTCGCTACTCAACGTCCGCTGGACGTTATTGTAAAAATTGCAATATCATCAGGCGCATGCCTCGCACCGTCTATACCGAGTTCTTTTGCTAGTGAGTCAACGTCTCGCTTACCGGATTTCACCAGTAACTGCAAACGATCTTCTTTATCTTTTATGGTTGGCTGATCCATTGTTTCCAACACCCCGTCGGAAAACATGACAATAGTATACTCGTCAGGCAGATGTAGACTTTTGCTGTGATAACCCGGAGATTGATAAATACCCAGCGGCAAACTGCCGAAGTCCAGATAATCCAACGATTTATCTGTCATCAAAATAGGAGCAGGAAAATGTGCTGCGTTACTGAAATTTAGCACATTGTTTTTTGGGTCCAGAATGCCAAGGAACATGGTCACGTGCTCGTCGATATCAAAATTTCGCAGGGCACTATTCAAAGCTTCCAGCACGTTTGACGGATGTTCTAGCACTTTTTTCTCAATATCCGTCATCAAACCCGTGCAAATGCCTTTAACCAATACAGATACAAGCGCGCCTGCCGCACCATGTCCTGAAACATCCGCGATATAAAAAACGATTCGGCCATTACTTAACTCAACAAACTCAATGGCATCGCCACTCAGATCGGAAGAGCACACGTCTGAACTCCAGTCACA
>CAXRCG010000287.1:0-10250 GCA_964228885.1 Pseudomonadales bacterium
ATCCGACGGAAACATGCCTGACCTTGGCATGATTGAACTGACCCAATGGATCGAAAATTGGCTAGGTATTCCTGCGCTATTTTCCGCGGGGATCCTATTTTTTGTCACTATGACTGTACACGGCTTTTTCGGCCATGCACATCGGCAGACGTTGGTAGGTGCTATTGTTAAAGCCTTGCGAGATCTTCGTCAGGACCTGTTTGCTCACCTCGAAACAAGACCAAGTTCATTTTACGACGGCGTGCCCATCGGTCGCATCATGACCCGAGTCACCAATGACATCGAGGCGTTGTTTGAAATGCTTCGTGGTATCGGTAGCCTCGTTGGTGAGTTTGTACCTTTTTTTGTTGCGCTCAGTATCATGCTCAGTGCCAGTGTAGAGTTGACGTTGATTTTACTCGCCCTTGTTCCCATTGTGGCGATCGCGACTTACTTCTTCCGACAGGCGACGCGAGAAGTCTTTCGCCTGGTACGAAACAGCGTTTCATCACTGAACCAGAATCTACAAGAAAACCTGTCCGGCATGCAGGTTGTGCAACTAAGCGAACGCCAGTCTTTAAATCTGAAAAATTACACCCGAATTAACAAGTCAAATCGACGCTACGAGTTTCGTTCGATTAACCTGTCGACTTTCTATGGCGCATTCAACGATAGCCTTGCTTCCATCGGGCTTGGAATTATCATTTGGTATGGGGGTGGTGAAGTTGTGCAGAACGAAATGAGTCTAGGCGGTGTGATTTTGTTTACGCGGTTCATGGGGATGCTATTTACGCCAGTGGTTATGCTGGGAGAACAATTAAACGTTCTGTATCGAGCGATGGCCAGCGGCGAACGCATTTTTCAGGCATTAGATTGGGATGAGCAAATACATGAGCCTGAACACCCGGTGCTCCTGCGAGGTCGACTGAAGGGCAAGGTTGAGTTTCGCGAATTACGATTTTCTTACAAACCGGAAGCACCAGTTCTGAAAGATGTTTCATTCACCGTTGAAGCGGGCGAAAAGATGGCGATTGTGGGCCGTACTGGGTCAGGTAAAAGTACACTGATAAAATTGCTGGGCAGGTTTTATGATTTTGACAGAGGAGCGATCTTTCTCGATGGTCACGATTTGAACGATATTCATAGCGGGGATTTGAGAAGTCGTATTGGTGTAGTGCTGCAGGACTTTCACATATTTTCCGGATCTATAATCGACAATATTGTATTGGGTAATCCATCTGTTTCTCGTGAAATGGCGATTGATGCCGCTAAAACAGTTAACGCACATGGATTTATATCGAAATTACCAGAAGGGTACGATACCCCGCTGATTGAGAGAGGAGCTAATCTCTCTCAGGGACAGCGACAACTGCTCGCTTTCGCTCGGGTACTAGCTGCTGACCCAGAAATTCTTATTCTAGATGAAGCAACCGCGAGCATTGATACTGAAACAGAAATCCTGATCCAGGATGGCCTGCGCAAATTGATGGTTGGCAGGACTTCGATCCTGATCGCTCACCGATTGCAAACGATACAGGAGGCAGATCGGGTTGTGGTACTGCATCAGGGCGAAGTGAAAGAAGTCGGGTCCCACGAAGAATTACTCGCAATGAACGGACTCTACGCCATGCTGCACGAACTGCAATTTCAGGAGACTCAATAGTCCGGCTTTTTCAGAATATCCCTGCCTTCAGCAAGGCGGTACAATACACATACACTTATTATCGGGAAGCACGGTGAGTATCAGATCAGCACTAATGAGCGCGGTATTGCGTAGGACCATCAAAAAGCAACTTGACAGCCTCGAGGATGTTGTTCAATTCAGAGAGAACATGGCGAAGGCAGAAGGCCTCTCAGCAAAAACACCAGAAAAAGTCATCGTAACATCACTAAATATCCCACGTGCATCGGGTGCTTCAATACCTTGTGAATGGATTCAAATGGAAGAGGCGAGTACAAAACCTGTGCTGCTTTATTTTCATGGTGGTTGTTATGTATTTGGGGGATTAAGTGGTCATCGGGACGTCGCCTGGCGCCTTGCTGAAGCTGGAGATGTTAGGGTTCTACTTGTTGACTATCGACTTGCGCCCGAGCACCCCTTTCCCGCGGCACTTGAAGATGCGATTGAATGTTATCGTTGGTTGTTAGCCCAGGGCACCACACCAGCTGAGATTGCTATCGGCGGTGACTCTGCAGGTGGAGGCTTGAGCGTCGCAACACTGGTGAATATCAAAAACTTAGGAATGCCTATGCCTAGTTGCTCTATTCTATTATCTCCTTGGACTGATCTCTCTTTATCGGGCGATTCTATCGAGGCAAACGCCAGCAGCGATGTAATGCTAACCGCCCGCGCATTGAAGAAAACGGCTGATCACTACCTCGGACAAACTGATCACTTGGCCCCTCTGGCTTCGCCCCTGTTCGCTGACCTTAGTGGTTTACCCGCAACATTTGTGCAGGTAAGCGAATCAGAAATTCTGCTTAGCGACGCGCAACGGCTAGTGTCGAAAATCGTGGATGTGGGTGGGGAGGCCAAGCTTGAGACATGGCCTAAAATGCCCCACGTATGGCAGATTTTGGCTTCCCGCGTTCCCGAAGGTAAAGCTGCTATCGTTAAACTGGGAGAATTCCTGAAAGTGCGTTTGCACTCTGAGGCATGACCTTTAGATGAATACAACGCCAATCGCACGGGATCTCGTACTACTCGGTGGTGGTCATAGCCATGTGCTTTTGTTGCGCATGTTGGGTATGAATCCTATCCCTGGTCTGCAGGTTACGCTGATCACTCCGGATGTTTTGACGCCTTATTCTGGCATGTTGCCTGGAGTTGTATCGGGTCACTACTCCGAAAAGGAAATACACATTGATTTAGTACCACTTTGCAAATTTGCGGGTGCGAGACTTATTTGCGCAGCTGCCTACGATATTGATCCGGTCATACAAGTAGTGAAATGCAAAGACAGAGCTGATTTTAGCTACGACTTACTCTCAATCGACATTGGTATCACACCAGCTGTTTCTGACGTGTCTGGTGCAGCAGAACATGCAATTGCCGTTAAACCTATCAACAGGTTTCTCGCACAGTGGCAGCAGTTTCTGGAACGTTGGGAACTTGGTCAGGTAAAACAGATAGCAGTGGTTGGTGGTGGCGCTGGTGGCGTCGAACTCTGTTTCGCTATAGCTCACAGATTGAAACAGCAAGTCGACATTGATCTTCTTGTTGATGGGGCAGACATACTATCGGGCTATGACGACAAAACCCGCGAGAGAGTGAACAATCGATTAAACGCGAAAGGGGTAAAAATCCAAACGGGCTGTCGTATTGATGCAATCAGTGAAACAGCGGATGACAAAAAATGTTTGCTTTCGCGGTCCGGAGAACAATTAGAAGTTGATGAAGTGTTTTGGGTGACAGCAGCGGCGGGGCAGTCATGGCTGGCAGATACTGGTATTGCACTCACTGAAAAAGGCTTTCTTTCGGTTGAACCGACGCTTCAGTCAACGAACTATCCTAATATTTTTGCAGTAGGTGATGTGGCGGATGTCATTAAATACCCGCGCCCAAAGGCGGGTGTTTACGCGGTTCGCCAGGGACCGCCTTTATTTGAAAATATCTCGCGTTTGTTGTCGGGTAAAACACCAAAAGCATTCAAGCCTCAGCGTTCATTTTTATCCCTGCTGGCGACCGGCGACAAGTATGCGATTGCATCGAAACATGGTTGGAGTCTAGAGGGGCGATTACTCTGGCGTTGGAAAGACTGGATCGACCGTGGATTTATAGCGAGGTTTTCATCGTTACCTGAGATGAAACGAACAAAGCCAAAAGGTTTGCTAGCGGAATTCGATGATCAGATGCAATGTGGCGGATGTGGGTCCAAAGTTAGTGCAGACTTGTTGAGAGATGTACTGATTGATCTCGATGTTGATGTTGATCGTCTCGATGACGCCGCGAGTTTTGAAGTTCCTGCAGGAAAGATGATGCTTCACACTGTTGATTCCTTCAAGTCGTTTGTTGATGATCCTTATGTCTTCTCTCAAGTAGCGGTAAACCATGCGCTGAGCGATATATACGCAATGTTAGGTCAACCCGTGACTGCATTGGCGATTATCACGCTGCCCCATGCAAAACCTGATAGATCCAGAGCCCTGTTAAGCCAAATTATGGCGGGAATTATTCATCAATTGAAGAAAGAGGGTGTACAACTTATCGGTGGGCACACGTCGGAAGGCGCTGAACTTTCAATTGGTTTTGCTGTTAATGGTTTAGTCGACAGCAAAGAGCTGCCTTCTGATTCAGAGTCCGGCACAATCAATGGTGGCTTAACAGACGCAAACAAACGTGCAAAGCAGGGTGCAAGACTTGAAGATAAGTTAATTTTATCCAAACCTTTGGGTACCGGCACTTTGTTCGCCGCGAATATGCAGTACAAGGCCGAAGGACAATGGATCCAACAGGCGATTGAAATGATGCTGATGTCCAACCGGGATGCTGCTCTCATTTTAGAAGATGCTAACGCATGCACCGATGTGACAGGTTTTGGTCTTGGAGGGCATCTGATGGAGATGTTGAAGTCTGATAATCTTCACGCCGAAATTAACTTGGATCAGCTGCCCCTGCTCGAAGGGGCGCGTGAATGTATCAATACGCTTGGCATCAAGAGTACACTGCACGATGCGAATCAGCGATCAACCCTAGGCGTTGACGGGTCTACTAACCATCCTGCGTTTCCTATTCTGTTTGACCCGCAAACTGCCGGTGGCCTGCTGGCGGCTGTTGACCCAACCATTGCAGAAGACATTATTGCTCAACTTAACGCGTCTGGATGTTTAGATGCGAAGATTATCGGAAGCATCAAAAATCAGGGCGTTGGTGATGGTCCGAGGATTACGGTACGCTAAACGGGTTGCCAGATACCTTCGGCATGCGTTGTTGTTGTGTTTTCATCATAGCGCCAGCTCGCTTCCAGCAACATCGTTGCGGAATCAAAACCACAACCAAATGTGTATTCACAAGGTTCCATACGCCAAGATAGTGAGGCTTCATCGTAGTACGCCAGTATCTGATCCGTGACTTCAAAGATAACAGACGCAGTTTCTCCTGGCTCGAGGTTGACCCGGCCAAACCCTTTCAATGTGATATTGGCACGCAAGATTGTTGAGTTACGATTTGAGAGATAAATCTGCGGTACGGTCGCGCCTGCGACATCGCCAATGTTGGTGACATCCACTGTCACCTGAAAACCGTTTGCCTGCCTCCGGAGGTACAAGCCATCTAGCGTGAAACGGGTATAACTTAGCCCAAATCCGAATGGAAACTCCGGTTCGTTGTTGCCAAGATATCGATATCCTTGTAAAAAACCATGTTCGACCTCTAGGGATGCCAAGTCAAAGGGGGGCAATTGATCAAGCTGCTTAGGTATTGTTACTGGCAATTTACCAGATGGGTTTATTGTGCCAAAAAGTACATCAGCAATCGCCTCACCGCCCCGGCATCCTGGATACCAGGCCATGAGAAGCGCATCTACCTTGTCTATCCAATCCCGGACTTGTACAGCACTGCCACCCTCTAACACGACAATTGTCTTTTTTGCGTGCTTGGTCGCGGCTTCGATAATCGAGCGTTGACCTTCGGGTAGCGTCAGACTTTCTCGATCGCCACCCCGCGCGAGTCCTTCATTACCGGCCTCGACCTGTTGGGTAGGGATAAACTCGCCTTCTTCCCGGTAGGTGAAACCAACCACTGCGATGCACATGTCGTAGTGCGCGAGACGTGAAAACTCGTCTTCCACAAAATCAACCCTGCAGTGACAGTCGTGATCTTCTATGTGACTGAGGATACCCGCAAGCGGCGTGATTGCTTCTGTCGGAGTAACCATGCTACTCCCACGGTCACCAAGATTTATCGTGTTTGCAAGGTGACCCACGATAGCGATGCTCAAAGGCGACGAGTTATTCCTTGGTTGCGTGCCTTTTTTGACGACAGATATGGGTAACACCTGATTTTGATTCTTAAGTAGTACCATCGACTGCTGGGCAACTTCTCGGGCTAGCGCCAGGTGCGCTGCACATTCTATAACTTTGGGGTCGGGCGAGTTTTCGGCCATTGCTTCGAGGTTCCAACCGAGTTTCTGATGCAAAACTCTCGCGGCTGCGCAGTTAATGGTCGCCTCGTCGAGCTCGCCGTTTTCAATGGCTGTTTGGATCTTTTCGTCGCTGAACCTAAAGCCGGCGGGCATTTCGATGTCCATACCGGCATTGAGTGAGGCGGCCGTAGATCTGGTACCTAAAAACCAGTCAGATTCGACGAAGCCTCTGAAACCCCAGTCATCCCTAAGAATTGTCGTTAACAGTGTTTCATTTTCGCCACAGTAAACGCCGTTAAGCTTGTTATAAGCACTCATGATTGATGCTGCAGCGCCTTCAATCACGCAGCGTTTGAAGTGTGGCAAATAAACCTCATGCAGTACACGCGGAGAGACCTCGGCGCTCATTTCAAAACGGGTTATTTCGACATTGTTTACCGCGAGGTGTTTCGGGCTTGCCAAAACATAGTTTTGGGTGCCTGACACGAACGCCACGCCCATGGCTCCGGTGTGGTAGGTATCTTCGGAATAAGTTTCCTGAGCGCGTCCCCAGCCTGGGTGCCGCAACAGGTTAATCGTCGGTGCTAGCAATACATTGCCGCCACGCGCCGCAACCTCTCGTCCAATCGCCATACCCACACGACGCTCGAGAGCAACGTTAAATGTGGCCGCGCGAGCTATAGAGACTGGAAATGCGGTAGCCTTGCCGGTTCTGGCGCCTCTGGGTCCATCAACCATTTTGAATGGGGCGATATTCAACTCATCGTCTGCACCGGCATGGTAGAGTCCATCGATTGTCTCCGGTTGTAATCCTCGGATTTGATTGATTTTTTGAGCCAGTGTCATTGTCGAGAGCAGCGCATCGACACGCATGGCAACTGCATCATGATCTATTGCCAAGCCCTTGTTGCCTGCGTGTATCTGTTCTTTATCGAAAGCAATGATTTGTTTCGTCATATTGCTGTAGACCCTCGAATGCCTTTGTGTGGCGTGGGATTCTTGTGTTCAAAAGTTCATCTATGAGACCATCGGTCAAAGTAAAACAGTTGCCATTTGATAACAAGCGCATAGTCCGCGCATTTCTAGACGGATATGTAAAAAGGCTTCAAATAATAAACTTAAAGGGAGAAAACATTGGGAAACGCAGTGACAACAGGTAGTGAAGGTAAGTACGAGTGGAACTACGGCGATATTCTTGACGCCTTAGCAGATGTTGTGCCCGGTGATCGACCCGCGCTGATTCATGGTGACGACGTAACGCATTGGGAAGATTTCACAAAACGCACCAATAATCTTGCTGCTAACCTATTAAAGGGCGGAGCGGTCGCCGGAGACAAGATAGCCATTTATATGCGTAACCGCCGAGAATATCCCGAAGGGTTAGCTGCTTCATTTAAAGGCCGATTAACTCATGTGAATGTAAACTACCGGTACGTCGCGAAAGAACTTATCTATCTGCTGGATAATGCCGACGCAACGGTATGTATTTACGCAGCCGAATTCGCAAATCACGTTAGCGCGATAAGAGATAGCCTGCCAAAGGTGACTCAGTGGGTGGAGGTTGCCGATGGATTTAGTGGCAATGACGATGCAATCTCCTATGAGGCGTTGGCGACTGAAGGAGACGGCAAGCCACTCGGTATCGAGCGTTTTGGCTCTGACCAGTTGTTCCTATATACCGGTGGTACCACAGGTATGCCTAAGGGGGTTATGTGGGCGCATCATGCGCTCTGGAATGCGCTGGGGGGCGGCGGCAATGCCAACGCAGGTGTACCGCCGTGTGAAGATCTTGAGGACCTTATCGCGCGAATTAAGCAAGCACCGATCGTACCGGTTAACGTGCCATTACCGCCAATTATGCATGGTACAGGAATGATGTCGGCAATTAACGCCATGATGGGGGGAGGCACCTGCGTAACACTGCCGTATAAGAGCTTTGATGCCGAGATGGCACTTTCAGCGATAGATAAATACAAAGCAACCACGGTAACAATCGTTGGTGACGCCTTTGCCCGACCCTTGGTCGAGACGATGGACGCTAGCCCAGGTAAGTATGACTTCTCAAGCGTTATGGTGATGACATCTAGTGGTGTGATGTGGACCCGAGATATCAAAGCAGGGCTGCTTCGGCACAACCAAAATCTGATGTTAGTCGATGCTTTTTCGTCTTCCGAGGCGATCGGCTTGGGCAGTTCTGTGATGACCAAAGATGCAACTATCGAAGTCGCGAAATTTGTGCTCGGGCCTTCATGCAAGGTGTTTACCGATGCGGGGGAAGAAGTGCAGCCTGGCTCGTCGGAATCTGGCATGGTCGCTGTGTGTGGCTTTCTGCCCGATGGTTATTACAAGGATAAAGAAAAGACAGATAAGACATTTAAAGTGATCAAAGGTGTTCGGTATTCAATTCCCGGGGATTGGGTGAAGGTTGAAAAAGACGGAAGCCTGACGCTGCTCGGTCGTGGTAGTAACTGTATTAACACTGCTGGTGAGAAAGTTTATCCAGAAGAAGTAGAAGAAGCGCTCAAAGGACATGACAGTGTTGCCGATTGTCTGGTGATTGGCATGCCTGATGAAAAATGGGGTCAGGCGATCACTGCCGTTGTCGAACTTAATCGTGGCTATGAAATGGAAGAAATTGAACTCAGAGATTTTGCCCGAAAAGAACTAGCGGCCTATAAGGTGCCGAAGCGAATACTTTCGCGGTCAAGCTTGGAGCGGGCGCCAAACGGTAAGGCTAATTATCAATTGATCAAAGAATATGCCGAAGAAATGCTGGGCTAATATTGCCAGCGATATAGGTAAATGACCTCATGACAGATTCCATTGACCAGCATGACCACTATTTGGGTGATCGCGCAAAGAATTACTCTGCACATCATGATAAGAACTTACGCACGCGTCTGACAACGCGTCAAGAACAGGCGGTTTTAAGAAAAGCGATAGAGAAGTCTGGCAAACCAAAGAGCGCTATGGATATTCCCTGTGGAACTGGAAGATTCCTTTCTGTTTTTCGCGAATGTGGCGTTGCTGAATTAACCGCAGCAGATGCTAGTACGGGCATGCTGGAGGTTGCTAAGCAAGCGCGCCCGGATGAAGCAGTGAGCGTTTTGCATACCTCAGCCTTCGATATAGAAATGCCAAACAACTCCATAGACTTTGTTGCCTGCCTAAGATTTTTCCATCATTTGTCTGTGAAGGAAGACAGGATGCAGACGCTGAATGAGCTTAAACGGATTAGTCGAAAACATGTGGCCATTAGCCTGTGGACCAACGGAAATCTGGCCAGCTTTCGGCGAAGGAACAAGCCACCGCCTCCAGTTGTGTCAGGGTACGGCAAACGTATATGCCGTCGCAGTGATGAGATTGAACCCGAATTTCTTGACGCTGGGTTCAAGATTGTAGGCCACTACGATGTCTGGCCAATGATATCCATGTGGCGGTTGTATCTACTTCAAATTGAAGGAACGTAATGTCCTCCGAAGACCTGACGCTCGTTAAACCTGCTCAGAGTCGCCGTGGAAAGGGCAAAAGTGTCGTGTTTAAGGGTTCTGGGAAACCCTGGGGTCGTAATGACATAACGGTTTATGTCAAAAGACAGAGTCACTACTTGCGAAGAGCTGCGTGGCGATTATATAGGCTGACCCCAATGTTAAGGTGCGAAAAGCGCGCGCTTGAGGCTTGCAAAGTTCTTGGTGTCCCGGTGCCTGATATCGTTTCCTACAAAGAGGAGGGTGATGAGGTAGAGTTGGTGTTGGCCGAAATTAAAAACGCACTATCACTATCGGACGCGATGAATTCAAGGGGTGTGCAACGTGAAATGCTTATACAGAATGTGGGGCGATTATTTGCAAAGTTGCATAAAGGGCAATGGGCTCACGGCTCCCTGATCGACGAGCATATTCTGGTGCAAATGAGTGACTACAGTGTGCATCTTATCGACCTTGAAAAAGCGACTTTCGGCATCGTAAGAAAGAAGCGGGACCTAGCCCGTTTCTTTCGACAGGCAACCTATTTGTCAGCGGTCGAGAAGCAGCAACTACTTGATGCCTATCATGCGCTGTAATTCCAAAATTAGTTCGGGAGACCTTTTAAAGGGACTTTCATAGGTTTTCCCTTTAGTAGGTTTGTTTATATATCGGTCTAATGCGGTTGATGGGTTCAATACATGCTCAACTTACGATTAAAGGA
>CAXRCG010000288.1:0-2401 GCA_964228885.1 Pseudomonadales bacterium
CTGATCCTTCTCGCGAGTGTGTCGCTTAGCCTTTATGGAAGCTCTTTTGGTCTATATCTCAACCCTCTATTCCCGGTGTTGACGGCCAACCAGTGGGGGATATTGGTTATTGTTCTGCTTTTCGTAGCCAATCTTTTAGGATTACAGCTTGCCGCTAAAGTTCAGTTCGCATTGGTTGCTATTCTTGTCTCGGCACTAGCGATATATGCTGGTTTCGCCATGCCGAAAATTGAACTTAGCTCGCTACAGCCTTGGTTGCCGGAGGGTATCGTCGGGTTTGTGACCGCGATCTTCCTACTCAAGTTCGCGACCTCGGGCGCTTATATGATTGTCGGCTTGAGTGGTGAAATGAAGAATCCGCGACGGGTGATACCCATTGTGATGACAACAGCGACAATTTTTGTTGCTGTGCTATACGCATTTGTGGCATTGGCTAGCGTCGGCGTTGTACCTTGGCAAGAGATGATTAACAAACCCCTGACCGTGGCCGGGGCGCAGTTTTTGCCTGGTTGGGCAATGACGTACTTTCTTGTCGGTGGCGCGGGGCTCGCGATATGCACGACACTAAATTCCCAATTCATACAACTGCCCCGAACATTCATTGTGGCGAGCTGGGACAAACTGATACCCGAAAGCTTTGGTCGGCTGAACAGGTTTGGCGCACCCTATTTCATCCTCGGGATCATGATGGCGGTAGGTGTGATTCCTCTAATTGTTGGGTTGGATATTGGAGATATCGCGCGGGCTGCGACAATCTCAGCAAGTCTACCTTCGATTTTTGTATACTGGTCTCTGACCCGTATCCACACGCGATACCCCGAGCAATATGCCAACTCGATGTTTAACATGAAGCCAGTGTGGATATGGTCTTTGTTTGTATTCTCAGAACTGTCTACCTTCGTCGGCATCTATTTCTTATCGAGAGACCTGTCCTCCACCGTCATTTGGAGTCTGGCGATATGGTCATTAGTTGCTGTGGCGTATTATCCTGTTAGAAAACGACTTTTAGCAAAACGAGGATTTGACTTAGATGCAGCGACCAGTGATGAAAGTATATTCCAACATGACTAGGCAGACGACGTTAGGTTGGTGGCTGTCGTGAAAACCAAGATCAAATTCTATTTTTCGTTTCGTTCTCCCTTTGCTGGTGTTGCGCTCTATCGGATGCGTCGACTGGCATGTTTTAACCAGGTTGATATTGAGTTACTGCCCGTTTGGCCAGAGATTATTTTTGGTGGGCATATGGATAATCCCACAGATAACCTTTTTAAGCTTTCCTATGTGTTTACCGATGCGGCACGACAGGCAGAGGAAGCAGGGTTGCATACGGAGCTTTTAAAGGCGTTCGCAAAAAACCTGGAAATTCCTCAGGATCTTGACTTCAGTGCAGAAAAGGCCGGCTTGAAGATGCCTGCTGAAAATTGGCCGCTAACGCATCATGCTTTTTTATACGCAAAAGATCAGGGCAAGGAATGGGTCTTTGCGGACTCAGTGTTTAACGCCCGGTTTGGTTTTGATGGCGCGACGCCGAAAAACGTGTTGGACCAAGATGTTTTGAGAGAAATTGCTGAATCGTTAGGGATTGATTCGACGGAAATGTTAGCCTCATGCGATTCCGGAGCCTATCGCGATGAGATGGCAACGGTTGCCAAGCTAAGCGAAGCTGATGGCGTGTTCGGAGTGCCTTTTTTTGTTTTTGAATCTGGACAAGCCAAGCATGTGTTTTGGGGCAACGACAGAATCGAAACACTATATAAAATAGTATCCGGGAGTAATACCCTATCTCTGTTCACGGCAGATGATTTGGGTGTCGTTCAGCGGTAAACGAATTATTCATGAGCTGAAAGCGCTGGTCGCAAAGGTTACTATGGTTTTAAAATATCAGTACATCCTAGTTTCAACGTCCAAGGCAATACCTTTTTCTAGCATCTCTCCGGTTTCTTGATCCAAATCAAGATGTGCAACCATCATCTCTTTCAGAGAAGGGACATGACTATCTGCGAGATAATCTTGTTGCCAAAGTTTTGACCTTCGCAGGGCCTTGGAGCAATGACCGAAGGCTTCTCCGACAGTAATCAGGATCCCCAACTCAGGTATTTTGTTGTCGATAGCACTGGCTGCGAGCAAGGCGGGATCAACCGTCACGACACCTGTTCCATTAACACGTACCGTGTTCAATGTGCCAGGAATCATGAAAATCAGTGACAATTGAGGCTGGTGGATCAAATTAATGACGGTGTCTAGTCGTTTGTTACCTGGGCGCTCTGGCAGAAATAGCGTCCGCTCATCAATAATTTGGACAAAGCCAGGCGGGTCTCCACGTGGGCTCAGATCGCAGGTGCCGTCTTTGCCGTAAGTGGCGATGCATGCAAATGGCGCTTGCGCGATATATCTTTGAAGG
>CAXRCG010000289.1:0-26160 GCA_964228885.1 Pseudomonadales bacterium
TGTTGGCCGATTGTCTGGGGAAAAACAGCAGGCTTTATTAATCGAGGCGATTGCACTGTCAGAGCACCGTGAAAAGATTTCTCTGGAACTCGTTGGCGCCGGGCCTAATGAGACAAAATTAAAAGCATTGATCTGTGAAAAAGGTATTAACGCAACGGTTGAGACAGTCAGTAACGATGAACTACTGGGGCGTTATAGGGATGCAGATCTTTTTGTACATTGTGGCATGATTGAACTCGAGGGTATGTCTGTTGTTGAAGCGATGGCGATGGGCAATGCGGTACTTGTTTCCGATTCCGTAGACAGTGCTGCGAATGTATTTGCTTTGGATGAGCGAGCCAAATTCAAGTCCGGTGATGCAAAAGATCTCAGCCTTAAGCTTGATTATTGGATAGAGCATCCGCCGGAACGGATGATGTTGGCAAACAAAAACCGTAACTATATTCAGGCATATCGCCATGAGGCATGTGTTGCAAAGCTATTAGAGTTGTATATTGCGCTAGCTGAGCAGTCAGACGATGGTGTGGTTGACTGACCATGGCGACACGCTTGTGATCGGAATCATAGGTAAACTCATTGGGAAAATAGTTCGGCTAGTCGAGCAACACGCGCTAGTGACTGTGCTTATTCTTGGTTTGCTGACGGTTGCTGCGGGCGTTTATTCGAGTTTATTCGCCAGGATCGACTCTGATCTTGGCAAATTGATCAAACCTTCAGCGGATACTCGCTGGTATCAGGACAATGAACGTTACAAGCAAGCATTTCCTGACGCACAGCAAACGGCAGTGATTGTCGTTTCCGGTGATGATTACCACGACGTTGAGCAGGTTACCCAAGCATTAGCAGATGATCTGTTAGATTCCGGCGGGTTTGAGTTTGTACGCACGCCGGGTCTGGACACCTTTCTGGCAGAACATCGGCTTTACTTTCTGAACATCGATGATCTTGAAAGCTGGTTGCAGGGTGTTCAGTTCAACTATGGCACCTTGCTGCGTTTGTCGGAAGATCAAAGCCTTTCGAACATCGTGATGATACTGGCGGACCAGCTAAGTGCCTATCCGGGCATGGCTTTGCCGCCAGTGCTCGATACACTACTACACAGCTTGTTAGCAGGCGACCCTGAGCTTGCATCTTACCCCCGTCTGATCCCTCCAGTGACACCGGAAAGTCGTTTAGAAAAAACAGGTGATCACTTACAACTTATCATACTGAAAGGTCGTCAGAATCTTAGCCAGAGCTTACCCAATGAAGCAATTGTTCGAAGAATTAGAGAAGGGATAGCAAAATTGTCATTGGCCCCGGGCCCTGGATCTGACGTAGATTCAATCGTCAACGTCAGGCTCACGGGTGAGGTTGCGCTTGCTCATGAAGAAATTTCAGCAGGACTCGACGGTGTTGGTTTGGCTGGGGTCGCCTCTCTTATTTTGCTCGCAGTCATTTTAGGTGTGGGTGTTCGTTCTTGGCAGATTATCGTGACGACTTTTCTCCTTTTGCTTGTTGGGGTTGTGCTGACATCCGCCTATGCGACATTGGTGGTGGGAAGTTACAACACCTTATCCTTAGTTTTTCTCGTCATGTTTTTCGGTCTAGGGATTGATTTTGCTATTCACTTTTCATTGAAGGTCAGAGACGAGTGGATGTTTGTGGGCCACCACGGTGCAGTCGAGCGCGCAGCGGTCGATATTGGCCCGGCCTTGCTGTTATGCACTTTTACCTCAGCGATTGGGTTTCTGTCGTTTGTGCCGACGGCATATAACGGGCTTGGCGAGTTAGGCGTGATCTCTGCAGGAGGCATGGTGATTGCTTTCCTGCTGTCAATCACGCTATTGCCCGCTATGTTTAGTTTGTTTGGGGGGCTTGGGGAAAAAGCAGGGCTTCGTCTCCATGTGTCAGTTGATCGTTTAAAACCTGGCATCATATTGTTGTTGTTTTTAATACTGATGACTGTCTCGGCCATACTAGTTAAAGATATGAAGTTCGACTACAGCGTGCTGGCATTGAGAGACGAGAGTTCAGAGGGGATGCAAACGTTATTGGAATTGCAACGAAGAAAAATTGTGACGGATTATAGCGTTGTCGTTGTCGCAGACGATTTGTCAGCATCTCTCGCGCTTAAGGAAGACTTGGAAAAGCTTAGCCCGGTGGGTGATGTTTTTTCGATTTCCGATATCGTTCCACCACACCAGTTAGATAAACAGGCTATGTTGCAAGATGTCTTACTTGTCATCGAAACGATAGTACTGGAAGAGCCGAATGAAGAACCGTTGGCCTTAGACGTTGCCATTGAATACTTCAATGAGACAATCAATGCGAGCAAATTCCCCAATGTGCCGGTTGTTGATCAATTCATTCGCTATGCAGCGAACCTAGAAACTGTTGATGTTAAACGTGGGCTGCAGGCTGGCGGAGAAAGTGGGTTGCGCGAGCAGATAACCGAGGAGTTAGAGGACCTGAAGGCACTTTTGTCTGCGAAACCTTTCAAAGAGACGGATCTGCCCAGTGTTTTGAGAAAAAATTTGGTGACAGAAAGTGGGGGTTATTTGATCCGGGTGCAGCCTGGGATCATGTTAGATAACAGGGCTGCAACGGACAGTTTTATTACTGAAGTTCAACGAGTTGCTCCAAATGTCGCTGGTAGATCTGTTGTGGAATGGGGCGTTGGAAATGTTGTGGTCGACTCCTTTATTGAGGCCGTGATTTATTCATTTTTCGCGATATTTTCACTGCTTGTCGTCTATTTTAGAGGTTTGATATTACCTGCACTTGTTATATTTCCTTTAACCCTCACTGTGCTTTTCACGTTTGCACTAGCCCAATTAGTCGGTTTGACCTTGAATATGGCTAATATATTGGTCGTGCCGCTGATCTTTGGTCTTGGTGTGGATACGGGAGTACATGTTATTCATAGATTCAGAATGAGTCGTAATCTGTCAGATGCGCTCGCGTCAAGTACTTCCCGGGCGGTTGTGATTAGTGGGTTAACCACCATAGGCACCTTTGCATCGCTATCACTTAGTCCTCATAAGGGTGCAGCTTCAATCGGCGTGTTGTTGTCGCTAGCGATTACCATATTGCTGGTGACAACCTTCGTCGCTCTGCCAGCGATGCTGGCAGTTTTACCAGAGGCTTTGCGACGGAGAATGACTAGCCGACCGCAATAAACTGAGGTTGCCTAGTCTTGTTGGCCGCTTTCAGTCGTTCGAGATATACCGACCAGTTTGTTTCGAATTGGCTTCCAAGCTCATAGAGATATTGCCAACTGTAAATTCCGCTGTCATGGCCATCAGAGAAAGTAATCTTTATGGCGTAATTCCCCTGTGCCTCGAGATTGGCAATCTTCACCATCTTCTTTCCATGTTGCAAGACTTCCTGGCCAGGACCATGGCCTTTGACTTCAGCTGAAGGGGAGAACACTCTGAGATATTCTGCGGATAGATTAAAGACCTCGTTGTCCTCGAAGAGGATTTCGAGAATGCCTGAGACCTGATGCAGTTTTATGTCGGTAGGTACCATCGTGTTTACCCTTTTTTACAAAATATATCGGCTTAGGTCTTCGTCGTCGGCAAGGTCGGTCAAATGTTTATTCACATATCCCGCATCAATGGCGACTATTCCGTTATCGTTGCTGCAGCTCTCACTACCTTCGAACGAAATCTCTTCAAGTAATCTTTCCATGACGGTATGCAGCCGGCGTGCGCCAATGTTCTCAGTTTTCTCATTTACCTGCCATGCAATTTCTGCAATGCGGGTAATAGCATCTTCAGAAAAAGTTAGCGCCAAACCCTCGGTTTGTAGCAGTGCCTGGTATTGCTCTGTAAGCGACGCGTCTGGCTCGCGAAGAATCCTTTTGAAGTCATCTACACTGAGCGCCGAGAGTTCGACACGAATGGGTAATCGTCCCTGAAGTTCCGGTACCAAGTCAGAAGGTTTGCTCAAGTGAAAAGCGCCTGATGCAATAAACAGGATGTGATCAGTCTTAATCATTCCGTATTTCGTCGAAACGGTACAACCCTCTATAAGAGGTAATAGGTCTCGCTGTACACCCTCTCGGGAAACATCTGCTCCACCGCGATCAGCACCTTTTGCTACCTTGTCAATTTCATCAATGAACACGATGCCTGTCTGCTCTACCGCCTCAACAGCGCTACTTTTTAATTCATCTTCATTAATAAGTTTTGCTGCTTCGTCTTCAGTTGCTTGCTTTAGCGCGTCTTTCACTTTCAGTGTTTTTGTCTTTGTTTTGCCGGGAGACATGTTAGAAAACATGCTCTGAAGTTGGCTTGTCATTTCTTCCATGCCCGGTGGCGCCATGATTTCAACACCTACGGAGGCGGCGCTGACTTCAAGTTCTATTTCTTTGTCATCAAGCTCACCCTCACGTAGTTTTTTTCTAAATAGTTGTCGAGTGGCCGTGTTTTTGTTCTCTGCCGGATCGTCGGTTCGTGCCGGTGTGAGCAATGCATCGAGTATTCTCTCTTCTGCGGCGTCGATGGCGCGATCGTTCATGATTTTCATGGTTTCATCACGACGTAATTTTATCGCCACTTCAACCAGATCTCTGATAATGGACTCCACATCTCGGCCGACGTAGCCAACTTCGGTGAACTTGGTCGCTTCTACCTTGATGAATGGGGCAGAAGCAAGTTTCGCTAGTCGCCGGGCAATTTCTGTTTTACCGACGCCGGTGGGACCTATCATAAGGATGTTTTTTGGAGAAATCTCGACTCTGAGGTTTTCATCGAGTTGTAGTCGACGCCATCTGTTTCGTAGCGCAATAGCAACTGCTCGCTTGGCGCCGTTTTGACCGATGATGTGCTTGTCCAGTTCGTGGACAATCTCGCGAGGTGTCATCTTTGACATGTTTTCACTCTTACAAAAATTTGGGGAAGGTCGCACACGTCACAGCTTAGTCGTTCAGTTATAAATGGCAAAGTGCGGGAGGCTTGCTTGAGCGATGGCCCGAAATCGAACAGATTATTACTGAGAGCTGTTGCAGTAGCACGTGTCGATCATTCTAACCCATAACACCACCGCTGCGCACGACCCGCGAGTTTTGGATTGATGTTTTTTCGATCTACGATGAGACGAAGGAATGTGCCTAAAAGCAACGATTGATCGTTCGCCAATAATAACCAAGAGGTAAGCGTTTAGACGTCGGAGAAATTTATCTCTTCAA
The DNA here is from genome assembly GCA_964228885.1 of Pseudomonadales bacterium. Taxonomy (GTDB): domain Bacteria; phylum Pseudomonadota; class Gammaproteobacteria; order Pseudomonadales; family Azotimanducaceae; genus UBA4582. The sequence goes on from CAXRCG010000289.1 coordinate 5,177, forward strand.
TCGTGCGATTGTGATTGGTGTAGATACAGATATCAGCCGCGATCGTTAGCCCCTTCTCGACGATATCGCGCGCTGAAAGATCCGAAGAGTCCAACAATGCTTTCGCTGCTGACTGTGCGAAAGGGCCTCCAGATCCGATTGCCATGATGCCATCTTCGGGCTCAATGACATCTCCATTGCCGGTGATCACCAGAGAAGCATCTTTGTCGGCGACGGTGAGCAGCGCTTCCAAGCGCCGGAGCGCTCTGTCGGTCCGCCAGTCTTTGGCGAGCTCTACCGCGGCACGGACTAGGTGTCCTTGATGTTTTTCCAGCTGCGCTTCGAAACGTTCGAAGAGGGTGAAAGCATCTGCTGTGCCACCTGCAAAACCAGCGATGATCTGATCTTTATAAAGGCGTCTTACTTTCCGAGCATTACCTTTCATGACTGTGTTGCCCATGGTGACCTGTCCGTCACCGCCGATAACGACTGAATTGCCGCGACGAACTGAAAGTATGGTTGTGCCTCTAAACTGTTCCAAAGTGTTGTGATCTCTTGTTTATAATTAATGACTAAAATGGGTTTTATGGTTGAATTTTTAATTTGAGCGCTAGTTTACTCTAAGCGCGATGGATTCGATTGAAGCCTCTGCTAATCTGTTCCTCGTGCGGGTGAGCTCAATTTCTGTATCAAGTGGGCCAATGACAACACGGTGCCAGACCTCATTGTCTTTGCGGATTTTCTTGATCTTCGGCTCAAGCCCAATAAGAATCAATTCACCACGCAGCTTGTCAGCATCCTTGGCTTGTCGAAACGAACCTGCCTGGAGTAGGTAGCTTACCGGAGTTGTCGTCTGATGTTTGGTGCCATCGGTACCGTACTCCTCGATGATTGGTACGACGGACTTGGGGAAAATTTCATGAAATTCCCACTTAAGGTCGTCGACATTATTCCTGGCGCCACTGGTATTTGGTTTCGGTTGATCGAGAAGTTCAGCGACTTCTGCATCAACAGGTACAGCCTGTGAAACATAAAAGACGAATGACCCAAACACGCCTAGCGACAGTCCAACAATAAACCAGACCCACCCAGGGAGTCTCGATTGTGAAGCGTCCTTTTGTGTCCGACTTTTAGCGAAATCCTTCGTCATTACTTATTTATCTTCCGGTCTCGGGCGTTGGTTTAGCTGACGATGAGAGATGTAGTTTAACACTAAACAGCCGCGGGCTGTTGATGTTTAGCGTATGTCGGCTGCTCGATGTGTTGTTAGATTGTTTCAATGGGGTCAACGTCTATGCTCCAACGCACCCTCCGGTTGGGCGGTGCATCTGTGATGAGCGCAATGCAGTTCGATATCAGCTGGTGGAGTGATTTTCGATGACTTGAAGAAAGTAGTAATTGAGCCCGGAACTTACCTGCCTTTTTCTCCATTTGAGAAGGGATCGGCCCTAACGCTAAAGTGGAGGGGAAGTGAGGTAATGTCTTGGTTAGGTTGCTAAGAAATTTCATCGCTTCGTCTCTATTTACGGCTTCTGCACGTATCATAGCCTGGAAATGATATGGCGGTAGTTCATTCTCAAGTCGTTCGGCGAGTAAGTGTTCCGCGAAACTAGAGTATCCCTTCTCAATCAGGGAGCGTAAGACCGGTTCGTTAGGGAAGTGAGTTTGTAGGCATATGGTGCCTGGTTTTTCTTCCCTGCCGGCCCGGCCTCCGACCTGTAAAAGAAGCTGTCCCATCTTTTCAATTGCTTTGTAATCTGCACTATAAAAGCCAGCGTCCATATCAGGTATTGCAACGAGTGTGACCGAAGGAAAGTGGTGGCCTTTGGCGAGCAGCTGGGTACCAACAAGGATCGCAGCACCGCCCTCGGTTACCTCTGAAACCACTTTTTCCATTGAACCTTTCTGACGGGTAGAGTCGCGGTCTACCCTAATAACTTTTGTGTTTGGGAATAAATTGTTCAGCACTTGCTCCAGTCTCTGGGTCCCGGCGCCAAGAGGAACAAGTTGAGAGGAAGCACAATCTGGACAGACTCTGGGAATTTGTGCAGATGATGAGCAGTGATGGCATCGTAAACTATTAAAATGTACCGTAAGACGGGCATCACAACGAGAACACTGTGCAATCCAGCCGCACTCATGACAAAGTAATACCGGTGAGTAACCCCGTCGATTTATGAAAACCAGCACCTGGTTTCCAGCAGATAAATGCGTCCTCATCGTGTTTATTAAGACAGAGGATAACCCTTCGGTCAGGTCTGCTTTTCGAATATTCACAATATCAAAGCTTGCTGGGCGAGCTTCTCCGGCGCGTTTGGTCAGTTGAGCGAGCGCGTATTTTTTCGTTTGTGCATTATGATAGCTTTCCAATGATGGCGTTGCTGATCCGAGTACAGTTGGGATCCTCTCCCATTGGCCTCGAAGCACAGCCAGATCTCTGGCATTGTATTTGAAGCCAGTCTGCTGTTTGAAAGAAGCATCGTGCTCTTCGTCGACGATAATTATTCCTGGATTAAGAAGGGGCGTAAAAATCGCTGAGCGTGTGCCAATCACAATGCCGGCGTGTCCGGTTGCGGCTGCACGATAGGCGTTCAGTCGTTCAAGATCAGTCATGCCGGAGTGCAAGGAAACAACGGGCACATTAAAGCGGCGCTTGAATCGATTAATAGTTTGGGGTGTTAATCCTATCTCGGGTACTAATACCAGAGCCTGCCGACCTTCGTGCAACAATCGACCAATAGATTGCAAGTACACTTCAGTCTTGCCACTACCAGTGACGCCGTAAAGCAGGGTAGTGCGGGTCGCATTCTGCTTTATACAAATTGTTGCGGCGCTTTGTTCTGCACTTAAGCTAAACGGTGCTGGTTTGCTGATTCCGCCAGCAGAAGAAAAAGGGCTGAAGGTCAGGTCACGCGTGTGCCATGACGCTAGCTCGCGGGCAATCAGTGAATCTACGACTGACCGCTTGTATTCTCGTTCAGATAGTTCATTTGCAGTGACACCATCATCACTTTCTGCAAGAAGTTGAAGCAAGCTTCTTTGCCGGGGTGCGCGCGTGAGTGCCGCAATGGCTGCCTCTACCGTCGTTGGTCCAGCTGTTAGCTTCAAAACCCTTAGCTGTTGACTCGCTGACTTTCCGGATCGAAGAAGTGTCGGAAGTGCGGTGGAAAAGACCTCGCCGATGGGATGATGGTAATAGTTTGAAGCCCAGAGACATAACTTGATTAAAATCGGACTGATGATAGGCGTCGAATCCAGTTTATTGCCAATCGATTTCAATTTTTCTGCGGGGTAGGTGGCTTCGCTGGCAGTGCTTAGGACAATTCCAATCATTGTCCTTTTACCAAAGGGCACAATTACCCGAATACCCACAGGAAAAGGCCCCAGTTCAGAAGCGGCTGAATAGGTAAAGGTTAGTCGCACCGGTGTCGGAAGAGCGACTTCGAGATAGACTGTTTCAGTCACGGTTTTGGAAAAGGTAGTCGGCTACAGGGGTATTATGCCTTTTTACACGTGACGGTGGAGCTTTTACAACGGTTGTGTATGACGGAATGCTCACTGTTTTTTTCGCTAGATTGACGGTTGATATTAGAATCGTCTCTGGTATCATTCGGGGCCCGCAAAGTCAGGTTCAGAACAATGAAAGCAGATACACACCCAAAATACGAAGAAATTACCGCCACCTGTAGCTGCGGCAATGTAATTTCAACTCGTTCAACGGTTTGTGAAGACATCCATTTGGATGTTTGCTCACAGTGCCATCCTTTTTATACCGGGAAGCAGAAGATTCTCGATACCGCTGGTCGAATAGATCGATTCAATAAGCGTTTCGGCGCTAGAGGTAGCAAATAATCGCGTCTTATCGCGAAAAAGCAATATTGTCGAAGGGCGCCGATGGCGCCCTTTTTTATGTCGGTTGTCGGGATTAACTCCTAAACAACAAGTACAAAAATCAATTAAACCTTGGAGTTAAACATGTCTGACGGGAATACAATGAGGGAGCGTGCCCTTAGGTACCATTCAAAACCGACCCCCGGAAAAATTGCACTATCAGTGACAACGGCGACTGAAAATGCCGATGACCTTGCGCTTGCCTATTCGCCCGGGGTTGGAGAGCCAGTAAAAGAAATCGGCCGTGATCCCTCCGTTGCCTATGACTATACTTCCAAAGGTAATCTTGTTGGTGTGATTAGCAATGGTACCGCGATTTTAGGTCTTGGCAATTTAGGTGCGCTCGCAAGTAAACCGGTCATGGAGGGAAAGGCGCTTCTCTTTAAGCGGTTCGCTAATGTCGATTGTTTTGATATTGAGGTTTCGACTCAGGACGTGGAAGAATTCATTACCGTTGTTTCAAACATTGCGCCGACCTTCGGTGGTATCAATCTCGAAGATATAGCTGCGCCGCACTGTTTTGAGATTGAGCGACGTTTGAAAGAAATGCTGGATATTCCGGTTTTTCATGATGATCAACACGGCACTGCTATCGTGACTGCTGCAGGGCTTCTTAACGCGCTTGAGCTTCGCGGCAAAAAGATCGAGGAAGCCAAACTGGTGTGCCTCGGTGCCGGGGCAGCTGCGACCGCGATCATGACCTTGTTGCTCGAACTTGGACTCAAGAAAGGTAATATCTATATGGTTGACTCCAAAGGTATTATTCATTCTGAACGAGAAGGCCTAACTGCTGAGAAAGCGAAATTTGTGCAGACGACAAATAAGCGAACCTTAACTGAAGCTTGTGAAGATGCTGATGTGTTCATTGGCGTTTCGGGCGCAAACCTGCTTGATGAACAGAGCCTAAAGAACATGAGTCCTAACCCCGTTGTATTCGCTATGGCGAATCCCGATCCGGAGATCTCTCCTGACAGGGCTTTGGAGGTTCGAGATGATGTCATTATGGCAACGGGACGGTCAGACTATCCTAATCAGGTTAATAATGTTCTTTGTTTCCCCTTTATATTTAGGGGCGCACTCGATGTGCATGCTTCCGAAATAAATGAAGAAATGAAGATGGCCGCGGTACATGCAATTAGAGGATTGGCCAAGGAGTCGGTTCCAGCTGAGGTGTTGGCTGCGTACCCGGACGTGACTAGTGTAGAATTTGGTGCCGAAGACAACAGTCCAAAACCACTCGCCCCGAGACTGTTGACAGCAGTCGCTACTGCCGTCGCTCAAGCAGCTATTGACTCTGGTGTGGCCCGAAAGAACACGATCCCGAGTTATGAATAACACTCGCGTATTGAGTATCAGGTTTGCTATTGGCCGGGTCTAGTAGCGAGTTGGGTTAGAATATCTGTTGGAGCGTGTTTTCTTTCTCGTCTTCCTTCTGCGCCAGCTTGGGTGCTGGCGCGTACTCTTCTCTAAAAATTTCAAAGATAGCTTCAGGGTCATCCTGCGCTGCACGTAGACCAGTCAGCGGGTCTATTCGAACGGTGACGAGCCCGTTGGGTTGGGCAAGAGAAGATGTTTGGTTTTCCGGTGGCAGCGCTACCCTCATGAATTCAATCCAGCTTTCCATGGGTGTCGTCGAGCCAAATTCCCGAGAGCCAACCGATCCATTGTTGTCGTATCCCGCCCAGGTGGTTGCGACCAGATCAGGTGTGTAACCGGAAAACCATATGTCAGCATCATTGGTTGTGCCTGTTTTTCCCCTGATATCCGTTCTTTTTAATTCTCTGGTAGCTTTGGTGCCGGTTCCCTTTCGCATAACGTCTTGCAGAATACTATCCATAATATAAGCGACACGTGGCTCAATGATTCGCGTGGCCGCGAGCTGGCCTTCCTCGCAATGCTCTCCGCATGCCGTTGGCGGTTTAGCTGTGAATTCAACATCGCCGTTAATTGATTTGATTTTTGATATTAGGTAGGGGGCGACTTTGTAGCCGCCATTGGCAAACGAGGCGTAACCGGTCGCGACTTCCAGCGGTGTCAAAGCAATTGTCCCACCTCCAAAGGCAAGCTGTACATTCACAGGAAAGGTTGACGTGTCGAAACCAAAGCGAGAGACATAATCAATCGCTTTTTGTGCACCCAGAGCAAGGATTACTCTAAGAGAAACCAGATTTTTGGATTTGTATAGGGCCTGTCTTAATCGAAGGTCTCCTTCAAACTCATCTTTCCAGTTTGAGGGGCGGTACACCTGTTCAAGATCACCCCCGGGTAAAACGACTGGCGCATCATTGTAAATTGTTGCGGCCGTATGCCCGGATTCGATTGCGCCGGCATAAAAGAATGGTTTGAAGTTTGAACCAGGCTGTCGTCTTGCCTGAGTTGCATGATTGTATTGTTGCGCAGTGAAATGATAGCCGCCGACCATCGATTCTATTGCTCCGTCTGCAGGATTCAGCGCGACCAGTGCCGCTTGTATTGCAGGTACTTGACCGAGTGACCATGAATTGTCGTCTCTCCTCTCAATACGGATGAAATCTCCCACGCCGACAACATCGGACGCGAGCTTTGGACGAGGCCCCCGTGTGTCGACGTCGATGTAAGGTCGTGCCCAACTGATGCCGTTCCAGTCTATCTCCATGACCTCAAGCATTTTGTTTAACACGGTGATTGATTGTTCACCGGCGGAGAGTACGATGGCTGGATGTTGGTTGCCCAGTATCTTGGCATTCTCCAGGGTTTTTACCCAGTTGGCAGGGTAGCCATATTCCGGCGCTGCCAGATATTCGCTGGTTCCCTGAATACTTTTATACTCTGGACCGCGATAGCCGTGCCTACGATCATATTCGTTCAGTTTTTTTGTGATTGCCGCTTCAGCGGCGAGCTGTTTCTTGCTATCGATAGTTGTGTGGACGATAAGCCCCTGACTGTATGCACCTCTGCCATAGTCGGATAGTAATTGCTTGCGTACCATTTCCGCTACGTATAGAGCCGGAAGGTCAATATCCCTTCCGTAAACGCTGGCAGTTATTGGTGCAGTTCGGGCTTCATTGTATTCATCTTTATTAATACTTCCCTGCTCCAGCATGCGCGAAAGGATAAGGTTTCTTCGGTCGATCGCCCGACGCGGCCCGTTGATGGGATTCCCGGCTTCAGGTGCCTGCGGGATGCCGGCCAACATAGCCAACTGTGCGAGATTGAGTTCTTCGGGATTCTGACCATAATAAGTCTGCGCAGCAGCTTTGATACCAAACGCATGTTTCCCGAACGGGATGATGTTGAGATACAGGGTGAGAATCTCTTGTTTACTTAGCTCCCTTTCAAGCTTTAATGCCAACAACATCTCTTTAAACTTTCGTGTAAATCTGACTTCAGTTGCCCCGGAAATGTTCTTAACCAACTGCATTGTGATTGTGGACGCGCCGGTACGAATCGATCCTTTGTTGCGGATAAGTTGCCAGCTGGCGTTAGCCAAGGTAATGATGTCGACGCCACTGTGTTCGAAATATCTTTTGTCTTCGGTATCTAGCAAAGCTTTGATAAATAGAGGCGGAATTTCCTCAAACGTTACCGGCGTCAAACGCTCACCAAACTCTTGAATCAGTTTGTTGTCGGCGGAATAAATTCGCAGTGGGGCCTTAAATTTAACGTTCTTAAATTGCGCAGCATCCGGAATTTGTGGGTTCAGATAAAGATACATCCCCGACAGAACGAGGCCTGTGCCAAACACGAGCGTCAGAGCAAACCATAGAATCAAGCTGGCGAGTAGCCGCATATCGAATCAATAAACCGGATTGGAAATATCTGGACAATTATAGAGCTTTTTTTGCTTGAAAGTGGAGTCTAGTCAATCGGGAATAGGCATACACCGCCAAAACGCCGATTCAAATTTCCACCTTTTGACAGCCATGATTAAAGACAAAGTAAGCAGATGTGTGATTTTACTTACTTTTCTTCGTTTGCGATAAGTTTAAGTGTGTTATGTAATGTGACGTTGCAGGTATCGACCGTAAGTACACGTACTAGATGGGAATTTACAGTGTTTGGGTTTTTGAACAAACGGCCGAATTCGATGCTCGGTCTAGATATTAGCTCTACATCGGTCAAGCTATTGGAACTTAGTCGCTCGGGGGCTAAATATCGGGTTGAAAGTTACAGCGTAGAGCCTTTGCCAGAAAATGCTGTTGTAGAGAAAAATATCAGCGACGTTGAGGGCGTTGGTCAAGCGATAGCACGTTTAGTCGATCGATCAAAGACGAAGGTCAATCAAGCCGCTGTGGCTGTTGCCGGCTCTGCTGTAATTACCAAGACGATTGAAATGTCGGCGGCTCTCACAGAGGATGAAACCGAGAGCCAACTGCAAGTCGAAGCAGACCAGTATATCCCGTACCCGCTTGATGAAGTGGCATTGGATTTTGAAGTTCAGGGGCTGTCACCTAGGAGCGAGGAACAGGTAGAAGTCCTGCTCGCGGCGTGTCGAAGAGAAAATGTTGAAATGCGGCAGGCGGCACTAGAACTTGGTGGTCTCAAGGCTAAAGTTGTTGATATTGAAGCGCACTGTATGCAGCGCGCATTCAATCTTGTTCGCGAACAATTTACAGCTGAAGATGGCGACGATCAGATTATCGCGATCATTGATATCGGCGCAACCATGACCACCTTGAGTGTATTGACCGACTCGAGCACACCTTACGCGCGAGAACAGTTGTTTGGGGGCAAGCAACTGACGGAGGAAATTCAGCGAAGATATAGTCTGTCGGTCGAGGAAGCTGGTCTTGCCAAGAAGCAGGGTGGGTTGCCCGATGATTACGAAACGGAAGTTTTACAACCGTTCAAAGAAACTGTCATACAACAAGTCACTCGATCACTTCAGTTCTTCTATTCTTCCAGCGCCCACGATGATGTTGACCACATAATTCTCGCCGGAGGTACAGCTTCAATCGAAGGTTTGGCGGATATGGTTGCTGCAAAGCTGGGTACGCCAACTTCCATGGCGAATCCGTTTTTGAACATGTCTCTGTCCTCCAAGGTTAACCCAGTTTCCTTAGCCAATGATGCGCCAGCGTTGATGATTGCTTGTGGTCTGGCCTTGAGGAGTTTCGACTCATGAGTGGCAATGTGATCTTGGCAACGAGTGGTTCTTATCGTGGTGTTTTAGGGTCAGCATGGGTAGCTGTAGATGGCTGACATAAAAATCAACCTACTACCCTGGCGTGAAGAGCTGCGGGAAGAAAAGAAAAGAGAGTTTTTGAATGCGCTGGTCGGAATTGTAGCATTCGCGGGCGTCCTGATTTTTGCAGCGGATCGTTTTTACAAAGGTTCAATAGATGCTCAGATAGCGAGAAATACTTTCCTTGATAAAGAAATCAAGGTGCTTGAGGGGCGAATCGAAGAGATTAAAAGCCTCCGACAGAAACGAAACGAATTGTTGTCCAGAATGCAGGTCATTCAGGAACTGCAGGGCAACCGGCCAGTCATCGTGCGCATGTTTGATGAGTTGGCGCGCAGGCTTGCGGAGCGGGTTTTCTACACTGAAATTACCGTCACTAACAAAAACATCCAGATCTCCGGTATCGCTGAATCAAACAACCGGATTTCAAGTCAGTTGCGAAATTTTCAGGAATCAGATTGGTTTGCTAGGCCTAATGTTACGCAAATTAATGCGGCACCAGCCTTCGGTCCGCAGGCGAGCAGCTTTGAATTGTCGGTAAAACAAGACACGCCAGCGATCAAGGGGGCTAACTAGCTATGGCTCTAGAAGACGTAGTCGAGAGTTTAAAGAGCTTCGACATGGATCAGCTCAATGATCTAAATAACGTTGGATCTTGGCCGTTTGCGGTCAAGCTGATTATGTGGGTGTTGGCGTTTGTTGGCGCATTGACGGCGGGGTATTTTGTCCATGTCACAAATTTGCAAACAGCGTTGGCTAAGACAAGCGCTCAGGAAAGCGCGCTTCGGGATGATTATCGTCAGAAATATTTTCAGGCTGAACATTTAGAAGCTTACCGTCAGCAACAACTCGAGATGGAGCAATCCTTCGAAGCCATTCTCAGACAGTTGCCCAGCGACACAGAAATCCCGGGTTTGATTGAAGATATCACGCTTGTGGGTCTGAGTAATGGCTTATCGTTCACTAGCATTGATCTTCAACCGGAAGAGCAGCACGAGTTTTACATCGAAAAACCAATCAAAATTATTGTATCGGGCAGTTATCACGATCTCGGATCCTTTGTCAGTGATGTTGCTGATTTGTCACGTATTGTGACATTACATGATTTTAGCTTGTCACCCGTGCGGTCGAGGAACGCACAGCGAAATGCTGAAGTAACCAGAGGGCTTATTCAAATGAGCATTACCGCTAAAACTTATCGCTAAAACGATGAGCGGGGTTAGGTAAACGTAAGATGAAACAATATATTTCGGCTGTAATGATTCGTTTTTTTGCTTGGGCAGGTGCGTCGTTGTTTTTGAGTGCCTGTGGTAATAGTGATCAGTATGCCGATATTCGGTCGTTTATGACTGCGGTTGAAAACGAACCCAGTGGTCAGATAGCACCATTGCCAGAGTTTGAACCTTATCAACCATTCACTTATGGATCAGCAAACCTGCGGAGTCCGTTTGAGCCGCCAGTTGTGATTCCAGCATTGACAGAACAACAACAAGTTAATAGTGACGTGAAACCACCTGTCGACCATGTGAAACAATACCTTGAGCGATTTAATCTCGCCTCTCTCGTGATGGTCGGTTCTCTGGAGCAAGCTGGTGCAACCTGGGCTTTGGTTGAAGATGCAGACGCTGGTGTTCACCGGGTACAAATCGGGGATTTTATGGGCACTTCTTGGGGTCAGGTTAAGAGTATTAACGATACCAGAATAGATATTATTGAAATTGTCAGTGATGGTGGTGGTGGCTGGTTGAAAAGACCACGAACTATCGAGTTAAAGAGTGTTGTTGAGTAAATCACTACTCTAGTTAGCAACAACGAAAAGAATATTTTGGGAGCAATTCATGGCATTCACGGTTAATCAAAAAGTGATTGCGGAAGAGTATCGAGAGGGAAGCGTCGGAGCCTACTCTGAATTTATTAAAGCGGTAGGACTTTTACTATTTTTTCTGTTTGGTTTTGTTATGAATGCCACTGCTGCTCGACTGAATGACATTGCGTTTTCGGCTTTGCCTGGAGACAAAACTGAAATTCGGATGACGTTCGATGATCGTCCGCCTGTTCCAACCGGATATACCATAGAAAAACCGGCCCGAATCGCGCTTGATCTAGACAACGTGACCAGTGGTCTGGGTTCAAAATATCACTCCCTGGGTACAGGTAATGCTCGAAGTGTCACGGTGATAGAAGCTGGTGACAGGACACGCGTTATCGTTTCTTTGGGCGAGCTCGTTGCTTATTCTACCCGAATCGAAGATCGTTCCCTTTATGTACTTGTTGGGAAAGAGGGCTCAGGTAGCTTCAATGCTGAGAGCAGTAGTGACTTTGTTAATGATATTGAGCAACCCATGGACTCGAGATTTGGAACCGACGGAACTTCAAGGGTAGAAGACGTCGATTTCAGGCGAGGTGAGCGGGGAGAAGGGCGCGTCATTGTTCAGCTTTCAGACCCAAGTGTTGAAGTTGATATTTCCTATGATGCTGGAAAAATACGCGTCGAGTTTAAGAAGACACTCATTCCTGCACTATTACAACGACGGCTAGATGTCACGGATTTTGCAACACCTGTCCTAAGTATAGATTCGCTGCCGGAAGCTGAAGATACAGTATTGCTAGTGGAACCCACGGGTGACTACGATTATCTGGCTTACCAGACCGACGATATTTTTACTCTCGAAGTGAAACCTGTGACTGGTGCGGAGCTTGAGTCTACAAGAGATAAAGCCTTCAGATATCGTGGCGAAAAACTGTCTTTGAATTTTCAGGATGTAGAAATGCGCGCGGTACTTCAGTTGATCGCAGATTTTACCGATTTCAATCTGGTTGCCAGTGATACGGTGGCGGGAAGAATTACTCTGCGTCTCAAAAATGTTCCCTGGGACCAGGCGCTCGATATTATTATGAAGACCAAAGGTCTCGATAAGCGTCAAATTGGTAATGTTTTAATGGTTGGACCCGCGGCAGAGCTGCAGGCCCGCGAAAAGCAGGAACTTGAGTCTCGTCAGCAAATCTCTGAGCTGGCGCCGCTGCGAACCGAGTTTATTGAAATAAGGTATGCCAGTGCTTCTGAAATTTTTGCACTTTTCCAAGGCGCGGCTAATCGTTCGCAAGAAGATGGCCGGTTAGCCCTTAGCAATGGTGTCATTTCGAATAGGGGTAGCGTGATCGTCGACGAAAGGACCAATTCAATCATTTTGACTGAAACCGCTGATAAGATCGCTGAGTTTAGAGCAGTTCTGGAGAAACTTGACGTGCCTGTTCGTCAGGTACTGATTGAAGCCAGAATTGTCTCGGCAAGTTCTAATGTCTCCGAGTCTATCGGTGTCAGATGGGGAGGTGTTGGTACTGGTTCCTATGACAACGGCGAATACAGTACCTCTGTTGGTGGTTCGCTTGAAACGGTTAATGAAATTCGTATGCCAAATGAAGATGGCTCGCTGGCATTCACAAGCCCGGATCATCTTGTCGTTGATTTGGGCGCTCAAGGACAGAGTGCAAGCAGTTTTGCGATAGGCGTCGTCAGCGGCAGCTACTTGCTGGATCTTGAGATTTCTGCTTTGGAGAACCTTGGTGAAGCTGAGGTTATTGGTCGACCCAAAGTGATTACTGCAGATAAGCAGGAAGCCAGTATTTCCTCTGGACAGGAAATCCCCTACGAATCAGCAACCGGAGGTGAAGGCTTAGGTGGTGCAAGCGGTACGACAACTTCATTTAAGGAAGTTGAGCTGAAGTTAACGGTTAAGCCACAGATTACACCAGACGACAGGATTATAATGAAGCTGGATGTTAAGCAAGATACTGTGGGTGCAGTGACAGCCGGTGGTTTATCTATTGATACTAATAATATTGTTACTCAGGTGCTGGTTAACAACGGCGAAACAATTGTGCTCGGGGGGGTGTACAATACAAACACAACCCGGTCTATCACCAAGACGCCCCTTTTGGGCGATATCCCTTATGTAGGGCGATTGTTCAGGCGGAATGTGGATCAGGTTCAAAAGTCTGAGTTGTTGATATTTATTACGCCTCGGATAATAGAAGATTCTTTGAGAAGCCGTTAAGCCCGGCGGGCCGAAGAGCTTGTTTTAGAACCCCGAAACTCAAATTAGGGGATTACAAAAGAGATACGACTGCGTTCGTTATGCAATTTTAATTTACTCTCTGGAGCTGTTTTCTATTGAACTCCAATAACAATCGCTACAGCAATCAGAATGTTTTTCTGATCGGACCCATGGGGGTGGGTAAAACAACGATTGGTAAATTGTTGGCAAAAGAGCTCGGCTTGCAATTTATCGATACCGATCAGGAAGTGGAGCGTAGGGCGGGTGCTAACATTGCCTGGATATTCGATGTTGAAGGAGAGGAGGGCTTTAGGACTCGAGAATCTAACGTGCTAGACGATCTGACGCAGCAATCAAAGGTGTTGCTGGCAACCGGTGGAGGGTCTATTCTGAAACTCGAAAATCGGCGATTTATTGGTTCCCGAGGTGTGGTGGTTTCACTCGAGACGACGATTGACATGCAAATAAAACGAACAGAGAAAGACAAGAAACGACCGCTGCTACAACAAGGCGATCCGAGAGAGATCCTCACACGTTTGAAGGCAGAAAGAGACCCCATCTACCGGGAACTAGCAGATATAAGAATCACTCTGGGTGATAGTAATAGCCGGAAGGTTGTGAATACAATTATTCGTAAGCTTGAGCAAGAAAATTACATCAAGGCGTAGACGTTGGAAACAGTTAATTTAGAACTTGGATTGGATTCCTACTCGATATTCATTGGCGGGGGGTTGCTAGGTGACGGGGACTTGCTTCGACGGCATATCGCTGGCAAACAAGTGCTTATTGTCACTAACGAGACGATTGCACCCTTGTATCTGGACCGGGTAGTAGCACATTTATCTGACTATCAGGTTGACGCTATTTCGCTACCAGACGGTGAGCAATACAAAACGCTCGATACGCTTAATCTTATTTTTACCCGATTAATCGAGATGAATGCTAATAGAGGAGTGACTCTGCTGGCTTTAGGTGGCGGTGTTGTTGGCGATATGACAGGCTTTGCAGCAGCATGTTATCAGCGTGGTGTGTCCTTTATTCAGATTCCTACCACAGTGCTCTCCCATGTCGATTCGTCTGTTGGAGGAAAAACAGCGGTAAATCATCCGCTTGGCAAAAACATGATTGGCGCTTTCCACCAGCCGAAAGCGGTGATTATAGACCCAGAGCTACTGTCGTCTCTGCCAGAGCGTGAGCTTCAAGCCGGTTTGGCGGAAGTTATCAAGCATGGTGCGATGGCCAGTTTGGAAGATTTTTGTTGGCTGGAAGAAAATATTTCCGAAATATTAGCGCTGAATATTTCAAAACTGACCTTTGCGCTGAAGAGAAATTGCCAAATTAAGGCCGACATCGTTTCTCGGGATGAAAAGGAAATGGGTGTCAGAGCGCTGCTCAATTTTGGTCACACCTTCGGGCATGCGATTGAAAACAGCATGGGATATGGTAACTGGCTCCACGGAGAGGCGGTTGCTGCAGGCATGGTGATGGCCGCTGATTTGTCTGTGAGATTGGGCATGTGTGAGCTTGGAGATGCGATTAGGCTGAAAGACCTGATCGCTGCATCTGGGTTACCGACTGTCCCGCCTGATGCCTCGAGAAATGAGTGGCTAGATATCATGTATCGGGATAAAAAGGTAACAGACAAGGGGCTAAAATTGATTCTACTTCGCAGACTTGGGCTCGCGGAAATCGTCGAAGGCGTGAGTGAGGAAGCGTTGTTGGCTACTGTCAACTCAAAAGAACTGCTAGGCGTCGATTAAAGCGGCCACTCGCAAGGGGTTAGGTTAAGGCTAAAGCGACGAAATGCCACGGGGTCGCTCAACTAGCATCAATGCGCCTTAAAACAGCGTCATGGCGTAAGCACCCTTAACACATGCCTTTGTCACTACTAAGCGCTAAACTTGGTTGCCAGAGGTATCTACACGAGTTGTCGGTCGAAAGAGTGCTGCTTTACAGCGCAAGCTGGCTAGAACCCATTAGATCTATGTCAATCGCCCTTGCGGCCTCTCGTCCCTCATTGATCGCTCGAACCACTAGATCTTGGCCTCTTCGACAATCCGCAGCAGCGTAGACCTTGGGGATTGATGTTTGATACTTTTGCTTATCAGCTACAAAGTTTCCGCGACCATCCGTTTCCATGCCTAGCGCTTCATTGACGTAGTGCTCAGGCTGAAGAAAACCCATAGACAGAAAGACCAGATCTGCTTCCCATGTCTTTTCAGTGCCAGGAATTTCCTGAAGTTTATCATCAACGTTAACAGTGACGATGCCTAAAAGCTTTCCTTCACTGTCCCTTAAAAATTCTTTACTGGCAACCTGAAAGACGCGAGGATCAGCGCCAAACTTGTTTTCAGCTTCAGCATGCCCGTAGTCCACCCGGTGAATTCTCGGCCAAAGTGGCCAGGGGTTTTCCGGCGCACGGTCAATCGGCGGTTTTGGTAGTAGTTCAAAATTAACCAAAGATTTACAGTTGTGTCTGATCGATGTGCCGATACAATCATTACCGGTGTCACCGCCACCGATAACAATCACATTCTTGTCTTTAGCAGAAATATAGTTGCCATCCTGAAGATTAGAATCGAGGAAGCTTTTTGTGTTCGCTGTGAGAAATTCCATCGCTAGATGAACGCCATCTCCTTCACGGCCAGGTATATTCAGGTCGCGAGCTAGCGTGGCGCCGGTGGCAAGCAATACAGCGTCGTTATCGGCAACCAGCTTTGTTATATCAACGGCATTGTCACCCTTACCACCAACATCTGCGTTTGTGACAAAAGTAATGCCTTCAGCACGCAGAATGTCGACCCGTCTGTCGACGAAACGCTTGTCGAGTTTCATGTTGGGAATCCCGTACATCAAAAGCCCGCCAATGCGATCTGCGCGCTCATAAACTGTGACCGCGTGACCAGCGCGATTCAATTGTGCGGCAGCCGTAAGCCCTGCCGGCCCAGAACCGACGATGGCAATAGATTTGCCACTTCTGGTCTCAGGAGGCTCAGGTACGATCCAACCTTCCTCGAACCCTTTATCGACGATCGAGCATTCTATGTTCTTAATTGTCACTGCCGGATTAGTGATGCCAAGCACACAAGCACCTTCGCAGGGTGCAGGGCAAACTCGACCGGTGAATTCAGGGAAATTATTAGTCTTGTGTAGTCTATCCAATGCTTCCCGCCAGCGGTCACGATAAACTAGGTCATTCCACTCGGGAATGAGATTGTGAACCGGGCAACCATTGATCGATTGGCAAAAAGGTACGCCACAGTCCATACAGCGAGCGCCCTGAGTTTGGAGGTGATCCTGGTGATGATCAGTGTATATTTCCTTGAAATCGAGGGACCGCTCACTTGCATCTCGGTAAGGTTCTACCTCTCGTTCAAATTCTTTGAATCCAGTAACTTTTCCCATAACTTTCTCTACTGTTGTGCCTCCAGCGGTTGGCTCGTGCAGACTTGCTAGTCTGCATTAACTTGCCAAAGCTGTTTTCTGTTGTTCCATTAGAACTCTTTTGTAATCCGTTGGCATCACCTTAACGAACCGCTTCAACTGCTCGTCCCAATCATTCAGGATCGAATCAGCGAGCGTTGATTGCGTATACCGCTTGTGGTTTTCGATCAGTTGCTTGAGTTCAGTAATATCTGACTTTTCAGTCAGAGCCTCTAGTTCGAATGTCTCGGTATTGCAGCGGCTTTCAAACTCGCCATCAACATCTAGAACGTAGGCGACGCCACCACTCATGCCCGCGCCAAAGTTACGTCCGGTTTTACCCAAGATAGCGACGCGACCACCGGTCATGTACTCACATCCGTGATCTCCGATACCTTCGACGACAGCTGATGCGCCGCTGTTTCTGACGCAGAAACGTTCAGCAGCGATCCCTCTAAAATAGGCTTCGCCGCTAGTAGCACCGTAAAGTACAACGTTGCCTACAAGAATGTTTTCTTCAGCAACGAATGAGCTTTCTTCTGGTGGGTAGACGGCAATTTTTCCTCCAGACAATCCCTTGCCGATGAAATCGTTTGCATCGCCCTCTACTGCAATCGTAATGCCTTTCGCCAGCCAAGCGCCAAGGCTCTGTCCTGCTGAACCCAGAAGTTTGATAGAGATTGTATCGTCGGGAAGCAGTTTGCCCTCGGTAGCCTTTGCAAGCTCGTGAGAAAGCATCGTTCCCACCACACGATTGATGTTAAGTACGGGCAACTCGATCTTAACTGCCTCGCCATCTTTGAGTGCGGGTTGTGCTTGTTTGATCAATTCGTTATCGAGCGCCTTTTCGAGACCATGGTCCTGATCAATCACTCGGTAAACTTCAGTGCCTTCGTAAACCTTTTTAGCTGGTGTCAAAATTGAGCTGAAATCCAGCCCCTTTGCTTTCCAGTGATCCAGCACATTAGCTGTTTCGAGCGCATCGACCCGGCCAACCATTTCATTCACTGTTCGGAAACCGAGTTTAGCCATAATCGCTCGAAGGTCTTCGGCAACCATAAAGAGATAGTTAACAACATTGTCAGGATTACCCTTGAACTTTTTGCGCAGGTCCGCGTCTTGGGTTGCGATGCCAACAGGGCAAGTGTTCAAATGACATTTTCGCATCATGATGCAACCTAGCGTAACGAGGGGCGCGGTTGCGAAACCGAATTCCTCTGCGCCCAACAGTGCTGCGATGGCGACATCTCGTCCCGTTTTAATCTGTCCGTCAGTCTGCAGATAAACCCTAGAGCGTAGATTGTTCATCACCAAAGTCTGATGAGTTTCTGCTAGCCCCAGTTCCCAAGGTATACCCGCATGTTTAATTGAGGTGATAGGTGAAGCCCCCGTGCCACCATCATGGCCAGCAATGACAAGATGGTCTGCTTTGGCCTTCGTCACCCCGGCGGCGATCGTACCTACACCGATTTCGGCACCCAGTTTTACGCTAATACGCGCGGACGGATTTGCGTTCTTGAGATCATGGATTAACTGAGCCATATCCTCAATGGAGTAAATGTCGTGGTGCGGGGGTGGGCTGATAAGTCCAACGCCCGGTGTGGAGTGGCGTATACGAGCAATCGTTTCGTCTACTTTGCCGCCAGGCAACTCGCCGCCTTCACCAGGTTTCGCTCCCTGAATGATTTTTATCTGCAGCTCGTCTGAATTTGCCAGATACCAGATCGTCACGCCAAACCGACCTGAAGCGACCTGTTTAATTGCTGAGCGCTTCGAGTCACCATCTGCCATTGGTTGGAATCTGATCGGGTCTTCGCCACCCTCGCCGGTGTTTGATTTGCCACCAAGGCGGTTCATGGCGATAGCCAAGCTCTCATGAGCCTCTGCTGAAATCGAGCCAAAGCTCATCGCGCCCGTGCAGAATCGTTTAACAATTTCTTTGGCAGATTCAACCTCCGAAATATCGATCGATCCGCCATTAATATCTTGTTTGAAAGACAGCAGTCCGCGGAAAGTTGCTTTTCGTGTGGCTTCACCGTCGGCATGATCGGCAAATTGGCGATATGCCTCGTTGTTGTTGGTCTTCGCTGCTACCTGTAAATTCGCGATCGACGTTGGGTCCCACATGTGGGTATCACCATTTCTTCGCCAGTGAATGTCTCCTGGGTTTGGCAAAATGGGAATCAGGTTTGAAGCGCGTTCGGGGTATCCCAGACGATGTCGCTGCAGCATTTCTTCATACAATACCTCAAAATTAACACCTTCAACTCGACTCGCCGTGTTGGTAAAGCAGCGATCGATAATTTCTGACGCTAGGCCGACTGCTTCGAAGATTTGTGCACCCTTGTAGGACTGTAGAGTGGATATACCCATTTTGGCCATGACTTTTAACATGCCTTTAGCAACTGCCTTTTTGTATGCTGCAACAACGGCGTTTGAATCAGGAAACGCAGTATCTGAAAGCAAATTGTCTTTCTGGGATTGCCACAGAGACTCAAATGCTAGGTAAGGATTGATCGCATCAGCACCAAACCCGGAGAGTAAGCAGTGATGGTGAACCTCTCTTGCTTCCCCGGTTTCAATCACGATGCCTATTTGAGTACGTTTTTCATTTTTGTTCAGATAATGGTGAACAGCACCGCAGGCAATCAACGCACTGATTGGCATGCGCTCTGCTGAGATGTTCCTATCGGACAAAATGACCAAAGAGTAGCCTTCAGCGATGGCTTCCTCGGCTTCAGTGCAAATACGAGACAACGCAGAGATAAAGCCTTCGTGCCCATGGGACCGTTCGAAGGTGATGTCGATGGTCTTGGAGCGCCAGCCTTTATGGTCCATCTCTTTTAATGAGCAAAGCTCTTCATTGCTAATTATCGGATGCGGCACCTTCAACCTGTTAGCATGTGCTTCGCTGGTTTCGAGTAAGTTGCCCTCAGGACCAATAAAGCATTCCAGCGACATAACAACCTCTTCCCTTATTGAATCAATCGCTGGATTCGTGACTTGGGCAAATAGCTGTTTAAAATAATCGTAGATCATACGAGACTTGTCAGAAAGACATGCAAGTGCCGAATCATTGCCCATCGAACCCAGTGGGTCTCTGGCTTCGGTTACCATTGGCAGCAACATGAATTGCATAGTTTCGACGGTATAGCCAAACGCCTGCATACGCGGAATAAGCGTCTCCTCTTGAAAGCCATACTGATCTTTAACTTTTGGAATTTCTGCTAACTCAATTTTTTGGTTGGCCAGCCATTTACCGTAAGGGCGTTGATGAGCAAAGCGATGCTTTAGCTCCTCATCAGGAATCATGCGCCCTTCGTCAAAGTCAATGAGAAACATTTTGCCGGGTTGCAGCCGACCCTTGAGTTTGACGTTTGCTGGCTCAACGGGCAAAACTCCCACTTCCGAAGCCATGATGACTTTGTCGTCATGTGTCACATAGTAGCGACTGGGTCGCAGACCGTTTCTGTCAAGTACGGCGCCGATGTAGAGCCCGTCGGTGAATACGATCGAGGCCGGACCATCCCAAGGTTCCATGAGAGCGGAATGGTACTCGTAAAAATCTCGCTTGGTCTGATCCATATTGACGTCGGATTGCCATGCCTCAGGGATCATCATCATGACGGATTCCTGCAGCGTTCTACCGGACAACAATAGAAACTCAAGGACGTTGTCAAAAGTGCCTGAATCAGAAAAATCAGGCTCAACAATGGGAAACAGCTTCTTAATATCATCGCCAAATAAACTCGATTCGACGACACCCTGACGCGCATGCATGGAATTTCGATTTCCACGCAGTGTATTAATCTCACCATTGTGGCTCATGTATCGGTTAGGTTGCGCTCGATCCCATGATGGAAAGGTATTGGTGCTGAAGCGAGAGTGGACCATAGCCAGGTGAGTGGTAAATCGGGTGTCCCGTAAATCTTCGTAAAAGGGGAATAGCTGTCCCGGTGTGAGCATGCCCTTGTAGACGATAACCCTGCTCGACAGACTGCAGGCATAAACCATGTGCGCTTCTTTAAGATCGGTATTTCTTCTTAACGTCTCTGTGAACCGACGTCTGATGACATAGAGCTTGCGTTCAAACGCCTCGGAATCAACCGTATCCCCTGGTTGATTGGCTGCAACAAATAATTGGAGAATTGCTGGCTGCGCGCTCAGAGCAGCCGGACCTACATCGGCGCCAATAAAGTCGATAGGTACGTTTCTCCAGGCAAGAAAGTGTTGGCCTTCGTCTGCGATAATCGCTTCGATTTGTGCCTGGCAGAGATGCCTTTCATCCGCGTTGGTAGGTAAGAAAATGTTTCCTACGGCGTATTCGCCCGGGGCAGGCAGATTAATCTTCAATTCATCCGCGAGCTCTGTGTAAAGGCTATGGGGTTGCGCGCACAGAATCCCAGCGCCATCGCCGGTATTCTCCTCAAAGCCGCAACCGCCGCGATGGTCCATCCTGGAGTTGATGTGGT
>CAXRCG010000290.1:0-2486 GCA_964228885.1 Pseudomonadales bacterium
TTGGCTGAAGGTTGTGAGACTACTGCATACACCTATATTGGCAAAGAGCTTACTTGGCCGATCTATGGGCAAGCGACTATCGGTAAAGCGAAAGAGGACTTGGATCGCGCTGCAAACGCGATTCGTGAGCGTCACGCCGGTCTGAATGTTGATGCGCACGTTTCCTCGTTGAAGGCGTTAGTGACTCAAGCCAGTTCTGCGATACCAGTAATGCCGCTGTATATTTCGTTGATCTATAAAGTGATGAAAGAAGAAGGCACTCACGAGGGCTGTATCGAGCAAATCGCCGGTTTATTCTCGCAACGACTTTATGCTGATGATGCACCTACCGATGAAGCCCGGCGTTACCGTATGGATGGCAAAGAAACCAATGATGCCACCCAAGCAAAAGTGAAAGCGTTGTGGGATCAAGTCACGCAAGATAACTTCCATGAACTGGCTGATTATGCAGGATATCACCGCGACTTTTTGCAGCTCTTTGGTTTTGCCTTTGACGGCGTTGATTATGACGCCGATGTGGACCCGCTAAGAAGCTGGTAAGGTAAATGATGAAAAAACGCCCCATTTTGGGGCGTTTTGCTATGCTTATAAGCGTTTACATAGAATGAGTCTGAAACACGCATTTTTTCGTATCGACCTCTGTGTAGTTCGAGAAAGCGATTTAAAACATTAAATTTCTGATGTTTATGTGATTTTGATTAGCACAACAATGCCGGATAGTGTTAAAATCACAGAGTTTATTGACGTGGAAAATGTCGGGAAGACTTTACCGCTCAAAGCGAACGTAAAAACATCATAAATTTCTATTATTCACAAGATTATATTTGCGCAAGATACGGACACCGTGACGGTTTGTGAGGATGAGCATTTCGTGATGTGGGGTTTTGGTTTTACCAAAGCAGAATTGGGTGAATGTCTGGTCATCCATCAGCCAAGACTCATTTTACTAGGCTATTTGCCTGCCAATGGCAATCATTGCCAAGTGGGTTAGTAAAATCAGGTTTTGTAATTAAAGTAGTGCTATAGCGTATGATAAAAATCAAGAAAGGTTTGGATCTTCCTATTGAGGGAGCGCCGCAGCAGCAAATCAGTGACGGCCCGGCTGTTACTAAGGTCGCTGTGTTGGGCGAAGAGTACGTTGGTATGCGTCCAACCATGCATGTGCAGGTCGGCGATACAGTGAAGAAAGGTCAGGTCTTGTTTGAAGACAAGAAAAATCCTGGCGTGAAGTTCACTGCTCCCGCGGCCGGTCAAGTGGTTGAGGTTAATCGTGGTGCCAAACGTGTGTTGCAGTCCGTGGTAATTCAGATTGAAGGTGACGAGCAAATTAGCTTTGAACCGGTAGCCGCTGACCAACTCGCAGGCATGTCGCGAGAGAAAGTGGTTGAGCAGTTGAATGAAGCAGGGATGTGGGTAGCATTCCGTACGCGCCCGTTCAGCCGTTCACCAGCACTTGACGCAATACCACATTCCATTTTCGTGTCAGTGATGGATACCAATCCATTAGCCGCTGATCCGTTATTGGTAATTAACGAGCGCATCGAAGATTTCAATAACGGTTTAGCCGTACTGAGCACGTTGACTGAAGGTAAGGTGTTTGTCAGTAAAGCGGATGGCGCCTCGATTGATGCCAAAGGACCGCGCGTTGAAATCAACGAATTTGCTGGCCCTCATCCTGCAGGCTTAGTGGGTACTCACATTCACTTTTTAGACCCGGTCGGTCTTAACAAACGTGTATGGCATATCGGTTACCAAGATGTGATTGCGATTGGCGCATTGTTTACCAGCGGTAAGCTTGACAATAACCGCGTAGTTGCCTTGGCGGGTCCTGCTGCAACCAATCCACGTCTCATCCGCACTGTACTTGGTGCTTCAATCACTGAACTGACTGCAAATGAGCGCAAAGAAGGTGAGGTTCGTGCGGTATCGGGTTCAGTCCTTATGGGCACTAATGCGATGGGCGTGCATGGGTATCTTGGTCGCTTCCATGTACAAATCTCATTGTTGCTGGAAGGTCGTGAGAAAAAACTGTTTGGCTGGATAACACCGGGCAGCGATAAACACTCAATTACACGCGCCTATCTCGGGCATTTGAGTGGTAGCAAGAAATTCAATATGACAACCACCACGAATGGTTCAGACCGTTCCATGGTGCCGATCGGGAATTATGAGCGCATTATGCCGCTGGATATCATCCCGACTCTGCTTTTACGCGACATCATTTCCGGTGACACTGATAGCGCACAAACACTCGGCTGTTTAGAGCTGGATGAAGAAGATTTGGCTTTGTGTACCTATGTTTGCCCAGGCAAATATAACTACTGTCCAATCTTGCGCGATTGTCTAACTACTATCGAGAAAGAGGGCTAAGTCATGGGATTAAAGACATTTCTTGAAGACATAGAGCCGCATTTCGAAGCGGGTGGTAAATACGAAAAATGGTATGCGCTGTATGAAGCTGCAGCAACCATTTTCTACACGCCAGG
>CAXRCG010000291.1:0-6702 GCA_964228885.1 Pseudomonadales bacterium
ACTCAGTATAATCGAGCGCTTCCGTATCATAGCCATTCAACGTGCCGCCCATTTGCCAGAGGCTCCTAGCAAGGTAAGGGGAAATAAACCACATTTTCCGAAGAACGGCTAAGCGTGGTGATTGCTGCTGTTCATTTAAATTTACGCCCCGGCTCTTGTAGGAAACCAAATCCGCGACTAGGATGTCGTATAAAATGACTCACGGAGATGATCGTTATGAACCTCTACGAAAACACAAATCTTAGGTGGAAACGATTTACCGGTAATCATCACTTCAATTATCCGATCGACTTTGAATCAGCACTGCTTGGGGCCCGGGACGATGGCCACGTTGACTTGCTGTACCGTTGGGCTCCGAACGCTTATTGTCATTTCCATAGACACACCGCTATCACCACATCGCTGGTGTTAGAGGGTGAACTGCATGTGATGGATATCGATCCCGAGACAGGCGAAGAGACTCAATCCAAGGTCAGGCGACCGGGTGACTACGCCTGCAAACTCCCTGGCGATGTTCATATGGAAAAGGGCGGGCCAGAGGGGGCCTTGGTTCTCTTCAATCTCTTCACAAAGGACGGTTCACTTGCCGAGACGCTGAGTGACGAGGGTAATGTGCTATCTGAGTCCACCATTGACCAGATACTACGAGGTAAAACATCGCGCTAGCGCAGTGTTGGCAAGGCGATAGCAGCGACAGAAAAATGGGGGTTTCCTATGTCTGATTCATTCGGCGGCATCATCAACCGCGAGGCCAAAGATTCAACGCCATGGTGGCCAGAGCCGAATCTGCCTGACAAAAACCTGCCCAATATCGTGACTGTATTGCTTGACGATACCGGATTTGCCCATCTCGGATGCTTCGGGTCCCCCATCGACACGCCAAATTTTGATGCCCTCGCAGCGAGAGGACTCAGGTACAACAACTTTCATACCACTGCGCTATGCTCACCTTCTCGGGCTTGCCTGCTGACCGGCCGCAATCACCATTCGGTGGGCATGCGTGCTGTATCAAACTTCGATACTGGGTTTCCAAATATGAGGGGAAGGATCAGCCCCTCAGCAGCGACAACCGCTGAATTGCTTCAGCATCACGGTTGGGCGACCTATTGTGTCGGCAAGTGGCATCTCGCGCCAATGCGAGAGGCATCAGCCGCCGGGCCATTTACGGACTGGCCTCTCCAGCGAGGGTTTGACCGCTTCTACGGCTTTATGCAAGGCGAGACTGACCAGTTTCACCCCGAATTATATGCAGACAACCATATGATCGCTCCACCGGCACGGCCCGAGGATGGCTATCACCTGTCTGAGGATCTCGTCGACCAGTCGATTGCTATGATTCGAAACCAAGTGTCTCTCGTACCTGAACGCCCTTTCTATCTTTATCTGCCCTTCGGAGCTACGCATGCTCCTCATCAGGCGCCAGATGAATACCTCGATAAATACAAGGGTCGCTTTGACGAGGGATGGGATATTTGGCGCGAGCGTATTCATTCAAAACAGCTTGAACTCGGCATTATCCCTGACGGCACTGTGCTTGCACCACGTAATCCTGGGGTTCGACCTTGGGCTGAACTCAGCGCTCGAGAGCAAGCATTTGCGATCAAGCTCCAAGAAGCGTTTGCCGCTTTCTTAGATCATACCGATGCGCAGCTCGGTCGATTGCTTGACTCACTAGCTGAACTCGGACTCAACGACAACACGTTGGTCATCGCCACGAGTGATAATGGCGCCTCACAAGAGGGCAATGAGACGGGCGTGTTAGATGAATTCAGACATTTCAATGGACTCCCGGAAGATATGGCGGCCGCATCGAACCGCCTCGAGGAGATTGGCACAAGGAGGAGTTTTACTAACTATCCATGGGGCTGGGCCCAAGTTGGCAATACACCTGCAAAACGATATAAGCAGAATACCCATGGCGGCGGTGTTCGTGATCCGCTCATTATTGCGTGGCCAAATGGCATCGACCATGCTTGTAACGGTCAGATCAGACAACAATTCCACCACATCACTGACATTATGCCGACGATCATGGAGATTTGTGGCTACGACATGCCGGATACTTTCAAAGGGATTTCTCAACAACCGATGGAAGGCGTCTCCATGCAATACACGTTCGCCAATGAGGCGGAGAACGTCCAAGCATTACCGACGCGCAAGCCTGCCCAATATTTCGAAATGTTCGGACATCGAGGTATCTGGTCGGACGGATGGAAAGCGGTGACTTATCATCGTGCACGGCAGAGCTTGGACGAAGACGTCTGGGAGCTTTATCACTTGGACGAAGACTTCTCTGAATGCCACGATCTCGCCGTATCGCTCCCTGAAAAACTGGACGCTATGATTGCGCTGTTCTGGTCTGAGGCGGAAAAGTACGGCGTGCTGCCCATCGAGACCAATCAAAATACCGGCTTGTTTGCAGGCAGGCCCCAGCCTGGAACCCCAAGAGCTAGGGAGCATTTCGTCTATTTCCCTCCGCTTGATAGGATTCCAACCGATAGCACGCCTCCCTTCGGGGCGAGATCCTGGATTCTTCATGCGCGCCTGAGATGTAACACTCTCCCGGATGGTGCCTTGCTCGCCGTTGGGACCGTCAACAATGGTCTGTGTATCTACTTTAAAGACGGACAGCTCGTCTACGACCACAACGCTTTTACTGAGCACACGGTGATTGCCGCGTCTCGGTCAGTGCCATTAGGAGATGTACTTATCTCAGTCAGCCAACAGCGCGTCTCCAAAGGACCCGCTCGCGTCACGCTTAAAATCAATGACGAAACAGTGGGCGAGGGAATGGTGCCGAAGGTTCCCGTGATGATTAGTTCTATCGGGATGGATATTGGTAGCAACCCAACGGGAGTATCAGAAGCATTTACTGCTCCCTTCTTTTTTACTGGTATTATCCAGAGAATCGATATCGAGACGACTCGAGCACTGCGCCCGGATGATGAGCAGGCGATCGAGTTTGAACAAGCAATGCGCACCCAATGAAGAGCTGAGCAACGCTTCTTTAACGCGAGACAGTGAATACAAAGCGACGATCTTGAGCTCATTCCGAGCGACCTTGTCAATGCAACCAACTAACTGCTTGTGATCCCTCGACGCTTTGAAGAATCCGGTTTGCCAAACATTAACGGTGGGTGCACTCAGACGCTATCTGAGGCCTTCTAGGGTCGTCAGACTAGCAAGTAGTCATCTCAAGCGTTGCTTGGGCTTATATCAATGAGCGTGTACCTGCGGATTAGTTGACAACCTTTAATCCCCTTTAAATCTCTGACCACCTAATTATGCATAGGGGGGAATGGAGCGGTCAGCTGCCCGGGGTAAAGTATGCTGCACCAAATGTGGCCCTTACTGGCCTGACTAAAGTGGTACACCGCTATTAGTTATTCGGTAAAACTTATAATGCCCTGATAGTCTCAATGCGCTCATTGAGGTACTTCTCCCTCTTTTTACCTGTTTCTAGGGATTTACCTGTATACACCTGAGGAACTAACCCTATCGCCCATTCTATTCGTTGGATAACGTCTTCCTTTGAGTACTTCTTGGAGTGTTGCGAATAAGCTTCAATGTAGTTGTCTGCGCATCGACCAAACCAAGTTGTGTAATCTCCCTTGGAAAGATGATTTCTCTTTATGATGTCTTCGACGTTTTGCCAACAAAAAAGAAACATATCAGACTGCGCTGAACCTACAACGTCTCTGCCGGTTTTGCCAATTCCAGGTACGACCTCTTTCTTCTTTTTCTCAGACTTGCGCTCACCACTGGTCTCAAACAACACAAAAATCATGATAGAAAGAGGAATTATAATTATGAGCCCAGCAAGCACACTTAGGACATAGACGAATCCTACTCTCCAATTGTCTTCGTAATCCCACCCTCCAATAAACTCCCACGCACCTTCACTTTTACAGTTTTTAGAAACGTCACGAATATATGTATTTGTCGGGTTATTTCCCTCAAAGACATCCTGTAACGTGCGGGTAGCGGGGCGTAATTCTGCTTCTGTCTGGTGGTCACAATATCCATTACTATCCCAAATCGGCGTGGTAAGTAACACTAGCAATCCAAATACCAGCGGCACATACCATCTGACTTTATCTTCAAAACTATCTTCTATGATTTCGCCTGTTTCAAAGACGTTGGTGAGGAGTTTAGTTACACCAAAGTAACTTAAACCAGTAACGAGCAGAAACCCAATGAGACCGAGCCCGCTCGATATATACCATCCGATGAAAAGAAAAACTCCAAGGAAAAGTAGGATTATAGGCACTTAGATGGATTCCAATATGTTAACTAAAGCGAGATGCATATGTTCGTTTATCCGAGTCTTGACATCAGAAGCTAGACACTTCTATCTCCATATCCGAATGAGGAACCTTTATAGAGATTCGGATAAGACGACAATAACCTAATCACTAATTGCATGTCACTGATTGTTTTAGGGGTTTCTGACGAAGATAACGTAAACAAGCGATATTGTTTGCAGAACGGTCAAGTATGTTAATTGCTGTACCTTATTTACCGAACGCCTACTCGGAAACCTGACAGTTTGCAGGTGCCGTGATCGGATTACACTTTACGGGCTGGCGCAAACTCACTTGGTATTCGTTACCAAAGTGGGTTGCGGGCAAGTAGTAATCTGTACTCACTGCCTGAGCGCCACTGGCAAAAGCCGCTGCTCTGCGTCTTGTGTCATTTTCACGCGCCTCGCGAGTATCAGCATCTGCGCGAGTGCGGACCATATATCCGGCTTTAACCCGTCTTTGAATCTCATCAAACTGTCCAATTGGATCATTAATAATCATGATTGCGGCAGCAGGATGTCCCTCCGGTGAGCTAGTAAACATTGGGCGCTGTTGCCAGCCGTCATAATACATATCGCGCTTAACGCCGCCCTCATCCAGAATCAAAATGAATTTACCTCTGGCCTCGTCTAACAAGGGCCACCGCAAATCAACTATGTCGCGCGGGCGAATAAGCATTTCACCTAGCACCTCTTCGACGATTGAGTCCATCAGAGCGAAGGCTTCTGGACTGAAGGCCTCTGGTGAGGGTAAGCCGGGAATATCGCCGTCTTTGGCGTTGAAGCTAATCCATAAAGGCGCATGCGTTGGATTGTTTTGCGACCAAGCGGTGATTTGATTGAGGCAAATACGCAGCGTGGCACAGTTACTGTTCATATCAATTTGTTGCACATGACCAACCAAAAATCGATCTTCCTGAGCAACGTAGAAAACATCTAATTCAAGCTTACGGATACCAAGGTCAAGCTGCTCAGCTAAAGGGGCATGCTCATAATCGAGGCTCTCTACTGCTTTTGGATTTACTTTCATTAACTGCGTCACAAAAGCATCTGGCATAGCTTGCTTGTAGCTGTTGTGGCTTCCGACAAA
The DNA here is from genome assembly GCA_964228885.1 of Pseudomonadales bacterium. GTDB lineage: Bacteria > Pseudomonadota > Gammaproteobacteria > Pseudomonadales > Azotimanducaceae > UBA4582. Next base: position 5,394 of record CAXRCG010000291.1, read on the forward strand.
TTGGAGGTGATTGATGTGTACACCCGCGCCAGTGAATGCGGGTTGCTGGGCGTGGATTAGAGGATCTTTTTCAGCATTTTCAAGCATAGTTTTATGTTCATCAGCTTTTAAGGACCCTTGGTTGTGATCGCCTTGCTGACTGGGATCACAGCCCATTAAAGCAAAGTACCCACAGATCAACAGTAAAATTCTCATGTAATAGTCACCTTAGTGCGTTTTATTTTGGGCCCCTCCAATAAAGATTGCGTTGCATTTTTCATTCTGGGTTGGCGCATTCAATGTCAGTGTTTTGTCTTTTTATTTTATTCCCGCTCAATCGTAGACTCGGGCAAAATCTTGGTTGTCGAGGCATAACTGACAGAATACTGAACAAAATTAGGTTGGGGTAGGGGTACTAGCGCTGCAAGTTTGCTCAGGAAATCCAGGGGAGCAGAGAGAACTAAGAAGTCTATTAGTTAGGTGAAAAAATATTAGCTGTTGGGTAAAAGGTCTATATGTGCAGGTTCCCGCTTGATTCGAAGGATCAATTCATCTGAATACATTTTTCTGACGCCTGAAACTAAATTACAATTGAATCTACAACCTGCTAGGCGATAGGTCTTTTGGAGGCGTATATATGGGTTTGTTGGCGATTTATATTGGTTTGGCACTGTCGGTTTCTTTTTTATGCTCGCTATTAGAGGCAACATTATTGTCACTTACTCCTACATTCTTGGAGAGCCTGGAGAACAAACGACCAAAACTGGGCTTGTTGTGGCGTAATTTTAAATCAGATATCGATAAACCTTTAGCTGCGATCCTATCACTGAACACGATAGCTCATACCATTGGGGCTGCTGGTGCTGGGGCTCAAGCGACTAAACTATTTGGAGAGTTATACTTCGGAATAATCTCTGCTGTTCTAACATTGTTGATACTCGTATTTTCAGAGATTATTCCTAAAACACTTGGTGCGAGATATTGGCGTCAATTAGCGCCAATCTGCGGTTATATTCTTTGGTGGGTTCAATTTTTAATGTACCCCTTGGTCGCAATGGCGAAGATGTTAACTGGCTGGATGGCGCCTAAAAGTGAGGCTCCCACGGTATCTAGGGATGACTTCCATATGCTGGCTAATATGGGTCGCAGAGAAGGGGTTATCAATGCAAATGAGGCACGCGCAATAAGTACGCTATTGGCATTTAGAGGATTGACTGCGAGAGATGTTATGACACCTCGAACAGTCATGGCTACTCTGTCCGCGGCTATTCGAGTGGGAGACATTCTTCCCGGTGATCCATCCTTGAGATTTTCAAGAATTCCAATTTAT
>CAXRCG010000292.1:0-16779 GCA_964228885.1 Pseudomonadales bacterium
TGACGAGTTAAAAACCATGTACACCTATGCTGGAGAAAGCGGTCCTATATCGGAAGATGCCACTGAGCTGATTCTTAACAATACCTGGCTCGCCTCGATGGAGGTGACCGGTATGGACGGGATACCTGATCTGGCCAATGCTGGCAACGTATTGCGGCCGCACACCACGGCGAAAATAGCGCTGAGATTACCCCCGACCACCGACGCGATGCAGGCAAAAGATGAACTGACCAAATTGTTAACGGAAAATTCGCCTTACAAAACAGCTGTCAGCTTCGAGCTCGAAACCCCTAATCCTGGATGGCATGCCCCGGAGACCACGCCAGATCTGGAGCAATCACTCCAGTCAGCATCACAAGCCTATTTCGACGCACCTGCGATTGCCATGGGCTGTGGCGGCAGCATCCCCTTCATGGAGTTTTTGGCGAACAAACTACCGCAGGCCCAATTTGTGGTAACCGGGGTTCTAGGTCCTCATTCAAATGCACACGGCCCAAACGAATTTCTGCACATACCGACGGCAAAAAAAGTCACCGCGTGTGTCGCTAATCTCGTCTATGACTGGGGCCAAAACCACAAGCCGTAGGCGACCATTGTCAGGCAGATAGTCGATAAATCCTGTGTGGGTTTTGGCTCAACCAGACGAGCCGAGCGCAAACACCGATGGCTACGACTGCAAGGGAAACGACCAGCGCCACCCAGAAGCCATAGACCCCCATGGATTCGCCAATCCATCCGAATCCGAGAACACAGCCCACTGGTATGCCGACCAGCCAATATCCTACCAAGGTGATCATCATTGGCACTTGCGTATCTTTGTAACCTCGCAGAGCACCCAGCACGGTCGCCTGTACGTTGTCAAAAAGCTGGTAAACAGCCACGAAGCCCATCAGTGACGTAGCCAGCGCTAGCACCTGCGCTTCGCTGGAGTAAAGGCCGGCAACGTGCGCGCGAAAGATCACCACGAATACCGCTAGTAATGCTGCAGCCGCAATGGTCAGAGAAAAGGCCACTTTGCTTGTTAGTCTGGCAGCTGCTAGATCTTCAGTCCCAACATGGAAACCGACTCGAATGGTTGTTGCCATGCCCAACGCTAGGGGAAACATAAAAGTGAGGCCACCAAGGTTCATAGCAATGGTATGCGCGGCAATTATTTCAGAGCCAAATCTGCCAAGCAGGATGGTGACAAAAGAGAACATTCCCATTTCGAAAAACATCGTTGCGCCGATAGGCACGCCAACTTTTAATAAAGCCGCAATTCGCGATAGCTCAGGTGCCGACCATGTCTTTTGCCAGCCAACGATATCAAAACGTTTGCCACAAGCGATGAGGCAAATTACGAAAAACTCAAACCACATCACTATCGCGGTTGCAATGCCGCACCCAACACCACCCATCGCTGGCGCGCCTAAATAGCCGTGGATAAACACGAGATTGAGCGGAATTTTCAGTAACAATGCGGATACCGCTATCAACATAGCCGGGCGGGTATACCCCATACCCTCACAAAGAAACCGGAGAACAAAGTAGCCCATCACGGCAGGCATGCCCACAGCTGTGATCTTGAGATAAGCAACAGAGATTTTGACGGCGTCAGGGTCAACTTCCAGCAGCGTATAAAATGGTGCGATGTTGACCAGAATCAATACGATAACTACAGCCCCCACAGCAGCCATGTACAGTGCTTGTCTGATAACTTCGCCGATCTCGTCATATTTTTTTGCACCACGCAACTGCGACACAGAGGGAGTGACAGCCTGCAAAACGCCAGTAATCAACATCATCATCGGCCACATAACCGAACCACCCAGCGAAACTCCGGCGAGGTCGTCAGCACCAACGCGCCCGGCCATGACAGTATCGACAACACCCATGCCCATTTGCGCGAGTTGCGCTGCCAGCAGGGGCCAAGCCAAATGCAATAATGAACCGGTTTCAGTTCGAAATTGTCGAACGGGCGTGGGTTTAGGAGATATATCCATTGAAGCTCGGCTTAAAGTTGGAGTTTCCATTGAAACGCAATGCAGCAACTTCAATGCTTGTGTTTACAGCGGCGCCAACGGCACGACTGGAGATTCTGACTAAGACGGGTTATCATCGCGATGCTTTTAACACCGCAAACCACACAGAGTCTTTTCTGATTTTTTCTCAACTCTCGCCGTAGGATTAGACGCCGCCCTCATGATTACAGAGGGTCAGGTCGAGAATTACCAAATCAGAGTTTCAATCTGACTCTTACAATAATAACTAAAGTTTGTATTGAAAGCGCGAATCGATTGCAAAAATCAGACTCTGCTCGTACGCAGCGCGCCTGGATCAGGCGAGTTTTTGTTGCGATAACCAAATTTTATATTCGCACTACAGTCACTGCATAGCGGTGCGAGAAACAACGTCACGTGGTGAAAGTGCCTTAACGAAAGAACCATAATGAAAGTACTATTACGCCTCACCCCATATATTAAGCAGCACATCTGGGCTTTTTCCTTTGGCCTGTTTGGGCTTTTGGGCGCGCGTATCTTTGAGGCTTTGATACCGCTTTACGTGAAAATGGGTGTTGATAATATTATGGCGGCACAAAGTGCGAATGAGACCGACGACATCCTCTCGCCAGAATCTATCGCCATCGCACAGGCTACCTTGGTCTACCCTGCACTAGCCATCTGCGGCTGTGTTGTCGCCCAAATGGTTGTCACGATCATTAGTCGAATACTTATTCGACGCATCGGCATCTACGCGGCGTTTGACATCAGAAATCAACTGTATGGTCACATGCAACGACAAGGACCAGCATTCTTTTCCAAATTTAGCATCGGAGATTTGATGGCTAGAGCCATTAACGATGTCTCCCTTATCCGGCAATTTCTTGCGGGCACCACCAGATTAACGAGTGTGCTTGTATTCACGGCGATTGTTGGACTTGGCTTTATGTTCAGCCTCTCTGCTCAACTCGCACTTATTGTTGTCCTGCCACTACCGATTATTTCTATTGTCGCCTGGATTTACTCAAAGCATATCTACAGACAATCTCACATCGTCCAGGAAGGCTTCTCTCGCTTATCAACATTTGTGCAGGAAAACCTGAATGGGATTCGAACAGTTCAAGCAATGGCACAAGAACAAGACGAAGTGCGACGGTTCAGCATCGTTAACGATGAATTTGCACGACACAATCAGACACTGTTTATCACCAATTCTGCACTGAGCGCCTGGATGCCAATTCTCGCTGCCACCGCGACACTCATTATCCTCGGTTACGGCAGCCACCTTGTGACAACGGGGGAAATCACACTCGGCACCTTCGCTGCTTTTTTCTCTTACCTTGCATTGTTACTCTGGCCAGTTAGAGAGGCCGGCGCGATGGTCACTCAATGGCAAAGAGGCGCGTCGGGCACTCAACGAGTGTTCGAAGTATTAGACTATGAGCCCGAGATCCGGGACTACGCAAGCGAGAACAGCGCGAACCTTGATTTTCCTGAACTGACTGGAAAAGTCTCCGTTCGTCATCTTTACTATCAATATGTCGACAAGGAAAAGTACGCGCTTGAAGACATCAATTTTGACGTTGAACCCGGGGAAACTATCGCAATTCTCGGCAGGGTTGGTTCAGGTAAGTCTACCCTCCTTCGACTTTTTGTCAGACTGATTGATCCGGTCAGGGGCAACATTCTGCTCGACGGGCATCCCATCAGCGGTTTCCCGCTCGATTTTCTTCGTCATCATGTTTGCCTAGTGCTTCAGGATCCATTTCTATTCGCTGATTCTCTCGGTGACAATATTGCCTATGATCGACCTGATCGGGACGTCAGTGACATTTGGGAATCGGCTGACGCTGCCGCACTGAGAGAGACGATTGAAAACTTTCCCGAGGGTCTGCAAACGATTCTGGGAGAACGCGGCGTCACTTTATCCGGCGGTCAAAAGCAGCGGACCGCGCTAGCTCGAGGGCTAGTCAGAATGACACCATTGCTCATTCTTGACGACTGTTTTTCAGCCGTCGATACCGAAACTGAGGAACACATTTTGTCAGGGCTGAAGTCCGTGCGGCAGAATCTAACAACCCTGCTGGTATCTCATCGTGTTTCGACGGCACGTCATGCGGACAGGATTATCGTACTAGACGAAGGAAAAATTATCGAAATCGGTAGCCATCAGGCGTTGCTAGAGAGCAATGGATTCTATGCCGACCTAGAGAAGGCCCAAAGAGTAAAGGGCAGCATGCTTGAGCAACTCGAGTCGAACGAGGCGAAGATATGAACGCCACCCAGAAAAAACTCGATCACTCAATATTTGACGCTGACATCCATGGCCAGGCAATGAACTTTCAATATCTGAAACGAATTCTGGCCTGGGTAAAACCGCATGCGCTGCTCGTTTGCACCAGTATATTACTGGTCCTGTTGGCCTCCCTGCTGGCGGTTTTTCTCCCCGTTATTATCGCCAGAGTTGCAATCGATACCGTCATACTAGGTACACCCGACGCGCTGATGCCTGATTTTGGGATGAACAGTCTTAACGAATGGTTAATGAGTCTGACGGGCTTTGAAGGCATTGTCACCGTTTGTATCTTATATGGCATAACGACGATCGCTTGTCATAGTTTTTATCACTTGCACCGGGTCACTTTTGCTAAAACGGTGTTGTTTGCACTTCGCGATATGCGTTTGGACCTTTTTTCTCACATGGAGCGTCGTCCATCTTCATTCTATGACAAAGTTGCCGTTGGTCGTGTCATGACTCGTATCACTAACGACGTTCAGGCACTCTTCGAATTGCTCATGGGTGTAGGCATGTTAATTGGCGAGTTTGTGCCTTTCTTTCTTGCGCTGGCGCTCATGCTGACAATCGATGTTGAGCTCACCGGTTATCTACTACTTTCTATTCCAATATTTGGTGTGATCACCTACTTCTTCAGACTCGCAACCCGCAAGGTTTACCGGCAAATCAGAAATACCGTTTCACAGCTAAATCAGAACCTGCAGGAAAACCTCAGCGGTATGCAGGTAGTTCAATTAAGCAACCGAGAAGAACGTAACCTGCAGGTTTACAGTGACATCAACGAAAAAAACTCGAAGCAGGAGGTACATGCAATTCAGTTAGAAACGGGCTATGGCGCGTTTATGGACAACATGGTAAATCTGGCTTTAGCCGTTATTATCTGGGTAGGCGGCAGCGCTGTTTTGTCCGATGCAATCACCTTGGGTTCAGTCATCTTGTTCACCCAGTTTATTGATATGTTTATCCGTCCGATTCGCGTGCTAGGCATGCAATACAATATTCTGTTTCGAGCAATGGCAAGTGCGGAGCGCATTTTTCAGGCATTGGATTGGCACGAACAAATCAGAGAGCCCGAAAACCCTGTCAGACTGCCAGGCAGGGTTAAAGGCAAACTTGAATTCAAAAACCTTACCTTCGGGTACGATGACGATCAGCCTGTGTTGAAAGATGTGTCTTTTAATGTGAAACCGGGCGAGAAACTAGCGATAGTTGGCCCGACAGGTTCAGGTAAAAGCACACTTATCAGGCTATTAGGACGTTTTTACGACTTTTCTGATGACCGTATTTTTCTTGATGGTCACGACCTGAATTCGATTCACTCAACCGAGGTCCGCCGGCGAATCGGTGTTGTAATGCAGGACTTTCACATTTTCTCAGGCTCGATACTTGAAAATATTGTGCTGGGGAACCAAAGTATCACGCGAGCAGCTGCAATCACGGCGGCGAAAAATGTTAACGCCCACGAGTTTATCGAAGCTTTACCTGATGGGTATGATACTGAACTCGTGGAGCGTGGCCAGAACCTCTCACAGGGTCAAAGGCAACTGTTAGCATTTGCTCGCGTCCTTGCATCTGACCCAGAAATTCTGATCCTTGATGAGGCTACAGCTTCGATTGATACAGAAACCGAACAGCTGATTCAGGAAGCGCTTGAGCACCTCATGCAGGGCCGCACTTCCATTCTGATCGCTCATCGCCTGCAAACCATCGAGACAGCAGACCGAGTACTGGTGCTAAAAGATGGCAAGGTGAAAGAATTAGGTACACATCAGGAGTTGATGGCATTGCGCGGCGTGTATTACACGCTGACCCAACTCCAATTTCAGGACGTCTCCAGTTAAATCTGGCCCAGTATTTGCTGATGAGGTCTGCCGGCAAATCAGCGAACAGCACCTTACATCATCAATCAAGATACCGTAGTATCTGACGGTCGCTAAAGAATCAGGATCGTCAGAAATCAAATCCCTAAATACCAACGAGGGCATTCTTCCCTTAGATATCAAACTTTCATATGGCATTGGCCAAGCAGCAGAAGGTCTGAAAAATACCGCTTTTGGCTTACTGGTTCTGTTCTACTACAATCAGGTGCTCGAAGTTTCGGGTACCTTATGTGGTATCGCCTTAGGTATCGCATTACTGTTCGATGCGGTTACCGATCCTCTTACCGGTTCGCTTTCTGATAACTGGAAGTCGAAATGGGGACGGCGGCACCCGTTTATGTATGCTTCCGCTATCCCGTTAGGCTTCTGTTTTTATTTCCTGTTCGTTCCACCGGCGCTGTCAGAGACTGGTTTGTTTATTTGGTTAACCAGTTTCGCAGTGCTCACCCGTGCCGCTATGACGCTTTATCATGTGCCTCATATCGCGCTGGGCGCAGAACTGACAAACAATTTTGAGGAACGCACGGTTGTTGTCAGCTTCCGACAGGGGTTTAGCACTATCGGCAATCTTGCATCTGTCGCCCTAGCGTTTCTGGTGTTCTTTGTGTCTACCGAGGAGTATGCAAACGGCCAACTGAATCAGGCTGCCTATCCACCATTTGCATTCACACTGGCAATCCTGATGGTGATCACCATCTGGATTTCCGGCATTGGAACGCACCGCCAGATCCCGTTATTGCCGCTCGGTCCCGCAGTCCCAGAAAAATTCAGCCCAGGTCGCGTCATGCGTGAGGCTGGTCAAGCCCTCAGCAATCGCTCATTTAGATGGCTGTTTTTTGGGGTCGTGGTGGTATTTTTGATGGTAGGCGTTGATGCCGCGCTCAATCTCCATATGAACACCTACTTCTGGGAGCTTAAACCGGCTCAGATATTTCAGTACGTTGTTGCGCTGCCAGTCGGTGTCATTTTTGGCACCGTTGTCACGCGCAGATTGCACGCCATGTGGGGAAAGAAAGCCGGCGTGCTACTGGGCACATCCGGTTGGGCTATCTGTCAGGTTGTACCGGTACTCTTGCGATTAATGGACCTGTTCCCAGAGAACGGCTCTGATACACTGCTGATCACATTGATGGTGTTTCGATTTATTCAAGGCTTTACTGTCGTTCAGGCGTTGGTGAGCTTCGGGTCTATGGTCGCAGACCTTGTCGACCAGCACGAATTAGAAACAGGCATGAGACAGGAAGGGATTTTTTTTGGTGCGGTTTCATTCGCCAACAAAACAACTACCGGCCTCGGCACAGTCGTTGGCGGCGTCGCGCTTGATTTAATTAATTGGCCAACGGGTACCGCCATCAAATCTGCAGCTGACGTGCCGCCGGACACGCTGTTCAATCTGGGATTATTGTTTGGCCCCATCGTTTCGGGATTCGCGATCGTCTCGGTCTGGTGCTACAGCCACTACAGCCTGACACGAGAGCAACATCAGGATATTTTGAACAAACTTGAAGCCAGAAGAACCCCTACACCGGCATAAATCACGCTGCAAATGCTCGAGTGTAGGCCCAGAACAGATGGCATGAGCTTAGACACACGTTGTCGACACTGCGTGCCGCGCCGGTAATTGAAAAATATCCAACCGGGTTATCGATCGGAGTCTATTACGCCAATGCTGATCAGCTAAAAAGAGCGCCGGCGCGACGCAATCCACCCAGTTGTGCTTAGTATACATCACAACTATCCGCGACACTGGGGTGCGATGACGTGTAAAGTCGAACAACCCGTTTCGCACAACTCTCAGTGTTTAGGGCAAGCAAAAGGAGACGATCAGATTTGATGTTGAAATATATCTTACCGACACTCACTGCATTGTTCATTGGCTTTCTCGCAGGCTACTTTTTGCGCGACTTATTACTGAGCGATCATTCAAAGTATTCGACCGGGTTTAGGGAGCATTTATCGGATGACGCGACCACTGATAAAAATACAGCGGCGCTAGACGCGACGATTATTGGCTCTTCAGGGTTATTTCCGAATGGCACAAGATTGACTGGCGAAAAAGCGATGCGGGCGCGTAATTGGACGTTTGACGACATCGCTGTTCAACTCACGGTATTTGACCAGCTGATCGTCGCGTATCGCGTTGCAGCTGACTCGGACGAAAACCAATTGGAAGCGCACATCAAACGCTGTCTTGGATCAAAGGACCCTTTTTACAATCCGCACCTTGTCGCCATATTTTTTGAAAAATATACTGCGATCGACCCGCTTGCCGCCCTCGCGTTTGTCTCGAGAGAACCCAGACTTGATGCGCAATCCCTCGTTGGACACATACTTACCAGCTGGGTGCGAGCTGATCCGGAAGCCGCTGTCGAGTATTTTGTTGGCATCAACAACCAGATCCTTGTGCGCGCCATTGGCCCAAGATTGTTGAGTGACCCTATTGTTTCGCGGTCTGGCCTGACTGGAAAAATTAAACAAAAACTTGGTCCCGGATCGGATCTGTTAGTAGAGCGAGCAAGATCAAGAACAGCGCTACCGTCAGATTTATTCGAAGCAGCGCTGTTACAAACCGGCAATCGACGGACGGTCCAGTTACAACAGGCACTGTCTCAATGGGCGAGTCGTGATCCCGAAGCAGCCCTCACCAGAATCCGCCAGATGCAAAATCCCGGAGAACGGCAAAGATTAACCCGGACAGCCATCATGATATTTTCACAGGTTGATCCTGAAAACGCGTTGGCGTATGTTCGTAACACGCTCACAGAAGACACGCAGCTCGAGGGCATGGTGTTAAACGCGATGGCTGCCGCAGACCCGGAAAGCAGCAAGGAACGGATCGAAGAATTTTCACGCAGAACCGGTGACAACTCCGCCATTATCAACCTGCTTTCAAATTGGGTTGCTAAAGATCCGACAAAAGCAATTGCTTATGCTGAAATGTTGAGCGACAACCTTAAGATAGATGCATTTGCGCGTATTGCCCGCAGTTTTGTCGATAACTACCCAAGCCAAGGTGTTGACTGGCTGCTCGCGCTGGGGAACGAGCACAAACAAACTAAAAAAGGCGTTCTTCGGTCACTTGCACGTATTGACAGTCAACTGGCGGAAGATACCGCGCGTAGGCTAGATGATAGTGACCTGCGCTCAACCCTGATCAATAGCCTGGCCAGTTTTAAAAGTGAAACTTCGCCCGCAGCCGCGCTCTTCTGGGTTGAACAATTTAAAGAGGATAAAGCCTACCAACAAGCGCGGTCTTCAATACTGAGAAACTGGGCGAGAACCGATCCGCAGGGCGCAATAGAGGAACTCGAAGACGACCTCGATCAAGATAATATGGCGCCTGTTATTACCCAACTGGCGAGTAGCTGGTATCGACGGAGTCCGGTCGACGCGGTTGATTGGGTGGAATCGCTACCGGTCAGCACGGGACAACAACGCGCGTTATCTGCGATTGTTGGACTAGTCGCAGCGAAAGATCCTGAAAGCGCGATAGCACTAGCAGATCAGATCACCAATCAACGCCGCAGGCAAGACGCCAAACGCTCTATAGGCTATGCATGGTATGCCCGGGAACCCGCTCAGCTAGATACAATTATTAGGCGCCTGAAACTCACGCAACAAGACGCGAATCAGCTCCGAAGTGCCCGCCGCGGTAATTTGTAACCATTGCTTAACCCCCAATCATTTCTGTTCATGCGCTACCTAACACTCTACCTAACAAAACCTAGCCCAATATGGGATGTCCAGAAATGGGGTACGGCCTGATAGAATCGTCAAAACGCGACAATGGGGAACCTGCATGACACAGATGGAAGACGATCTAGACCGCATCGAGCATCTCTCGACGCTAATTGCCGAATGGAGCGCGAGCTTTCTAAGGCAAGTCGATCAACAACCCGTCGCTGCAACCCACCATCCGAGACCTTTGGATGAACCTCTGGCGACTGATGGTCTAGGAGCTGAAGTAACCTTTGCCGAGTTTAAAAGACATCTGGCGCCTGGTTTATCGGGCTCTGTTGGGCCTAGATATCTAGGGTTTGTCACAGGGGGGGTAACGCCTGCTGCGATGCTAGGTGATTGGCTCACGGCGGCGATAGATCAAAATGTGATGGTGGCAGGCGACTCGATCAGCACCGCGGTAGAACTTCAAGTGATTGAATGGCTTAGAAGCCTGTTCGAACTTGATGCTGTGTATGAAGGCGTGCTCACCAGTGGAGCCACCACTTCAAATCTGTTAGGCGTACTTATCGCGAGACAATTTGCCGGCGAAATACAAGATATGGACATCGCTGGCGACGGTATCGGCAAGGCTGAAATCGAGATATTTTCGGCTTGCCCGCATGCCAGCATCAGAAAGGTTATCGGCTTTTCCGGTATGGGTCGCAACGCGATTATCGAAGTACCCTGTATATCTGGTTCTGAAGAAATGGACGTCGCCGCACTTGAACAACTACTAACGCATAGTCGAGCGCCGGGTAAGATCGTCATCGCCAGCGCAGGCACTGTGACCGGGACTGATTTTGATGATCTCAGCCGGACGTCCCTAGTGTGCCAGAAACATAACGCATGGCTTCATGTCGATGCGGCGTTCGGGCTCTTTTCGAGGTTAGTGCCAAAATACAAATTCCTAACGAATGGAATTAACGGCGCTGACTCAATTACCTGTGATGGTCACAAATGGCTGAACGTACCTTACGATTGCGGCATCTTTATGACAAAACATCCAACACTTCTGCAACGAACTTGTTCGGTCAGTGCGCCTTATCTCGCTATTTCAAATGAACTGCCGGCCCTTATGGACAGAGGGATTGAGAACTCACGGAGATTCAGGGCGCTGCCGATATGGATGAGCCTCAAAGCCTACGGTAGGCAGGGTTATCGTGATCTGGTAAGCCGTAATTGTGAACAAGCAACTCTACTGGCGGATTGGATAACCAAATCTTCCAACTATGAACTTTTGACACCCTGTAAATTGAATGTGGTGGTGTTTAGACCAAGCAAGAGTACATCGGATGTTCAGCAAAAATTAGCCGAAATAAACCAAACTGGCCTTGTGTACCTCACACCTGGCAACTGGTTCGGTACACCGTGCATCAGAGCAGCTTTTAGCAATTGGCGTACCGAAAAAGCAGATATTGATATTGTATGCTCAGTTCTTTAATTCAGACTCAGCCAATCTCAACCAACGTTGGTGAGTTGCACTATATTGCTTACTTGCATTTTTTGCGTTGCCTACGATGCCGTTAAAAATCTCAGCTGCTAGCTCGGCATTTCCTCGTTTTTTACACAATAGCGCATATCGATAAGAAGCTTCGGGACCAGGGTAGTACCGATGAAGCACCTCAAATTCATGCAACGCGGCATCTTCATTGCCAAGCGCCTCCTGCACTTGCGCGTACAACAGGTGTGCATCCGGATGTTTAAATTCCGGATTAAGTTTGATCAGACTTTCCAACGTCTCGCAGGCTGCTTCATACTTTTTCAAGCCAAATTCGGCTTGCGCAAGTCCATGCATCAATACCGGGTCATTCTCGTGAATCCCATGAAGACATTTCTCATAGAGCGAACGGGCCTCCGGGTACATTTCCTTTTTTAGGAACTCACCAGCGAGGTTCATCGAGCGTTCAATTGTATCTGTGACGGAATAGTTGCTTATCGTTTCTTTCAAGTCTTTAACCGGGTCAGTTGATTTTGCTAACTTCCGGGACACAGACCTGCCGGTGTCACCTTTCATCAGTCCAGGCAGGACTTCCAGCAGGAAATAGGCGACAGACCCGGCGAGTGGCAGCATCACCACAATCCATATCCAGGTTGTGTTACGTCCTGTCTTGACGATGTGAACCACCAGCGCAATCTGCAACAAAATTGAAAGGATAAAGAGCGGCACGTTTTACCTCCTCTTCTAGCGTAAATGATACAAGCAAGCTTGCACGTGACATAACATCTGCAAATCATTGTATTGCCTTGGAATTTGCATTGCTTTGGTGTTGCACTTGTTCTCAATATACCCAATATTACATCATAAGCGCATATGATATTTAACACACGACACGTTAAGTTTTCTTTTAAGGAGGCTGTTGTCTAGGCGTTACATTTTTTATTTAGGTTTCGCAAATGATTGACTCATATGTAAGGCATCACATAGACCCTGCATTCAATGCCATCGGCAGGAAGCTTTCTTCGATGGGCATCACTGCAAATCAAGTTACCATCACCGGCTTTGCATTGGGCATGATGGTGCTGCCACTACTAGCCTTGCAAATGTACTACTGGGCCTTATTCGTAGGCACCATTAACCGAGTATGTGATGCTCTAGATGGCGCTATCGCAAGAGATCAGGGTATTAGCGATGTTGGGGGCTATCTCGACATCGTGCTCGATTTCATTTTTTACTCAGCGGTGGTCTTTGGATTCATCCTCGCGCAACCGGAACAGGCCGTCTACGGTGCTTTTTTGATCTTTAGTTTCATTGGCAGCGGTACCTCTTTTTTAGCCTATTCAATCTTTGCCGCAAAAAACAATTTAACGACCGACGCAAGGGGGAAAAAATCAATTTATTATCTCGGCGGTTTAACCGAGGGTTTCGAAACAATCATTGCATTTGTCCTGATGTGCCTTTTGCCAGAGTATTTCTGGTTGATTGCTGTCATTTTTGGCACCCTTTGCTGGATAAGCACCTCGGCTCGAATTCATTTCGCTGTGACAACGCTCTCGACACTCACGCCCGGGGCAGACAAACAAAAAAGGTGATGCGCGCAAGCCTGTAGAGAACTCTTCATCAATACTAGGGGATTTCGATTGCAATGAACTGAACCGAAAAACTGAAGTCTAGCTAAGATAGGAACCAGCGCTAAGGATATGCCCCCAAGTTGCACATAGCGCGATAGTGCGGATATCTGAGAGATAAATGAGACACGAAGCTAGGGTCCGATCAGGCAATCAAAGACATGAAGGTCAAAGCGCACGGGCGGCGGATCAGCGTAAAACGCTATAAATTCACTTCTGATAAGTCACAAGCATCAACTAAATCACTTTTTTCTCTTCTAGGCGTTGGATAAGTTCACTCAGCTTTTTGTCCGTCGTTGCATTACTGAATGTGTCATTGAGAATATTTGTTATCTCTTTGTTCATTGAAGTATTGTTAGCGCTGGCACGACGCTTCAATTTTTTATGCGTTTTTTCAGGCAAACGCAAGACGAACTTAACCTGTTCCGCTTCTGGCATTTTTCTCTCCTTTTGCGAAGATTATAGGGGCTGGGCTAGCCCGCGGTGAGGAGTTTACTTATATTGGTTATGGAGTTCTACTGATATCAGATCAATAGTATCGAACGAAAAACGGCAGGTCGTTAGCATCGCCTGGCCCATCATTCTCTCTAATATATCAACCCCACTACTCGGTCTGGTTGATACCGCTGTCATCGGCAATCTCGGTGACGCAGCGCTTATTGGCGCTATTGCTGTTGGTGGCGTGATTTTTAGCTTTCTCTATTGGGGCTTCGGCTTTCTACGCATGGGTACAACAGGACTCGTCGCGCAGGCCGTTGGCGCTGGCGACCTGTACCTCGCTAAAATTACCTTTCTACGCGCAGCCGTGCTGGCATCAGTCATTGGTACTACATTGATCTTATTTCAATATCCTATACTCGATTTCGCATTGACGCTTATCGATGGTAGCCGTGAAGTAGAATCTGCTGCGGTGACCTACTTCCAGATTAGAATTTGGAGTGCACCGCTTAATCTAGCGTCTCTTGCGATCATGGGTTATTTGCTGGGCACTCAGCACGCCACACAGATCCTGTTGATTCAAATTGTGCTTAACGGAACGAATATCGTTTTGGACTTTCTATTTGTGGTTGGCTTTGAATGGGGTGTTGCCGGCGTCGCCTATGCAACCCTCATTGCGGAACTTGTCGCATTTATTCTGGGTATGACCATTTTGAATCGCATACTTTCACATCAGCCCAACCTACCCCCTGTATCAGTTCAGAACCTGATGGACCTCAATGCGCTGCGACATATGTTCGCGGTTAATCGTGACCTGATGATCCGAACATTGTGTCTTATCTTCGCTTTCGCAATGTTCACCAACCAGGGAGCCAAGAATGGCGATGTGCTTTTGGCAACTAATGCGATTCTCATGCAATTTGTCACCTTCTCTGCCTTTTTTCTCGACGGATTTGCGCTAGCGGGTGAAAGCCTCGTCGGGCAAGCGATGGGCGCACGAAGCAAGCAAACTCTGAAAAAGACCATTAGACACATTTTTGAATTGGGCGTCGTTACCGCATGCGCGCTGTCTCTGCTGTTTTTTACTATCGGAGATATCGTTGTGACGATACTGACCAACGTTCCGGCCATTATTAGTGCAAGTGAAGAATATCTGGTGTGGATATATATAGTGCCGATGGCTGCTGTCTGGTGTTATATCCTAGATGGTATATTCATCGGCGCTACAAGAACAAACGAGATGCGCAATGCAATGCTTTTCTCTCTGCTGGTTTATTTGCTCACCTTCTTTACTTTGGACCCGTTATTGGGAAATCACGGGTTGTGGTTATCATTGATAGTATACTTCCTCGCACGGGGCGTTTCTCTCGCTTGGTATCTGCCTCGTATTAGCACTACGTGATTGATACACGTATTTACCTACCGATTTCCAACCGTCGCTTTAAATACGGCAACCCTAGGACGCTGTAATACCTGAGACTTTAACCCAAGGGAGTATGCTGCTGCCAAAATTGAGACGCTCAACTGAAATGCCAGTGATATTCTGTAGCAGATCAACCATATTTCCACTCACCGTAGTCTCCTTGATTGGAAATGCTAACTTGCCGTCTTTTATGTAATAACTGTTCTTGGCGATGCCTGAAAAGTCTCCGCGATCATTGGGTCTACCACCGGAAAAGCGGGTTATTAATATGCCCTCTTTCACTGAACCCACAAGATCTTCGTAACGGGTATCACCACTCGCGACGCAGTAACTACCTCCCGCATTGACTGCGCGATCAAGACCGGTTTTATTGGCGCCATACTGACTGAGCAGGAATGTCTTCAAAACACCTTTATCAACGATTGTCGAATTCATGGCTTTATGGCCGTCACCTGTAACCCAGTAACCACCGGTTAGCGCCTCATCAACTGGACGAGACTCAATGCTAAGCATCGGATTTGCGACCAACTCATTTAGCTTATCCTTGAACACTGAAGTACCTGCGATCATTGAGCCATCTCCGATTCGTCCCAGCAAAAAACCCAGAAAATCCGTTAGGCAATCCGGCGAGATGATCATTTCACCCTGAAATTTTCCGGGAATATGTTCCGTTCTCACCTGCTCGGTTGATTGTTGTAACAACATATCAACATTGGTTGCCTCGAAGATCGGCGTATCAAGGTCGTAACTGCTATACCCCGTGTACATCATTGATGAGGTGTCAGTGCCGTCTTTCGAACTAAAAGATATACTCACCTGGTAAAGTCCGCGGCTAGTCTGAAAGCAAACATTATTCGTGTTTAAGTAACTGCTCTTTCGTTTGTAGAAAGTAATGCCTGTTGAACGCAGATTTAATAACGGATATTTTTCCGCCGCATAGGTCTGCATTTCCGAGACTCGGTCATACATCAAATCATAGTCTGGTTCTTCGACGCCGCCAGAAAAGATTTCATGGGACTGTTGGGGCGCGATGTCATGAGCACAGTCAGGGCTTGACCCTGCCGCCATTGCCGTCAGATCAGCGACTGCATTATTAACAGTCGCGTCATCCACACGGTTAATCGACATCGACGCTTTTCTCTCATCCTTGATGCCAACTAGACTGATGTCGGTTTCAAAATTAGTACGAAACAAATTTATCTCGGCATTTTCAGCCTGCAACTCATGAAGCTCGTCCGCACTGACCCGACACGCCGCGCGGTCAAATCCAGACTGTTCCAGCGCGACCAAAGATTTCTCAGCCAGTTTCTTTTCAGTATTGTTAATCGACATGAGTATTTATTGTCCCCCAATGTAAACTTTGGTTTTCACTGCAGGACCACCCATACCAACAGGCATCGGTTGTTTCTTACCGCACATACCTGCGCAAGACCAAACCATTTCGTCTGACACCATGGACACATTATTTAGCATGTCGAACGCCACACCAGAAATAGTGGTATCAGATATGGCCTTGCCCAGTTTCCCGTTTTTGATCTCGTAACCCATCTGCACACCAAACATAAATTCACTGGTGCTATCTGCCTGTCCATTAGTCGGGCGCATCAGCAGGTACCCTTCATCGATCGAAGCGATCATCTCGTCAAGGCTTGAACTACCTGAGAGTATCGCTGTGTTTCGCATTCGCACTAAAGGTTCGTCGGTATAACTAAACGCGCGTGCATTACCGGTTAGCGGCATGCCAAAATGCTGGGCGCTATCTTTGTTGTGCATATAAGACTTGAGCACACCATCCTCAATAATTACAGCATCCTGACTCTCAACGCCTTCATCATCCAGATAGATGGGTACCGGTAGTGTCTCACCTTCATACGTATTGGCGAAATCTACCAATGTAATCAAATCACTTGCGACCTTCTTATCCAGATAGTCCGCCGCGACGGATCCCGCGCGGACAATATCCGCTTCGGTGGTATG
>CAXRCG010000293.1:0-3876 GCA_964228885.1 Pseudomonadales bacterium
TGACCTTGCCATTCCTGCCCCTCGAAAGTGCAGACGAGGTGGCTCGGGTGCACCAATCGTATTTAGGGCATCCAGTCTTAGTTGAAGAAGCTTCAAAATGGGGAGCCATCTATCTGACAACTCAAATCATTCCAGAGAGTACTATCATGGGCAAAGGGAATGCGCCTAGTAGCTTGGAAGACCTCAAAGGAATGCGTATTCGCGGTATCGGTAACGGAGCAAAGGTTGTCGACCTCCTGGGCGCCACGAGGGTGTCTATGGCATCACCTGAAACTTATCAGGCCATGCAACGAGGCATGTTGGATGGCGTGTCTTTCCCGATTTATGGATACTCTGCATTCAAGATTGACGAGTTATCTGATTGGTATTCAGACGATATAAAATTTGGGCGTTTGGTTACAGTGTCACTCGTCAACAAAAACGCTTTCGACGAGCTACCTGAGCAATATCAGCAAGTCCTTCTTGATGCCGTTCCTGTCGCGCAGTCCGCGCTTAAAGAAGCATATGGCAATATGGAAGAGCTTAACTTTCCAAAATGGGAAGAAATGGGCATTCAGCGGGTTCGTTTTGATGCTGAATCGGTCGCTGCAATGGAGACAGAGAATGCAGCGTCCTTTTATGCCGATTGGGTGGAAACTGTTACTGACCGCGGGGTTCCTGGACAGGAAATGCTAACCTTCCTTCTTAACGAGGCGGCTAGCAATTAAGTTCGCGATTTACATGCGGAGCATCTGAGTATTCCAATATTTAAGGCGCTCCGCAATTTTTCCCCAAAGGGCTTGAGATGAACGATTTTGATCAAATGGTTGCTGGCAGCTTAAGCTTTGCTGACTCGATACTGCAAAAGCTAGAATTTGCGACTGCAATTGTGGGAGCAATCTTCATCTTTCTGCTCATGATGGCAGGTGTGTCTGAAGTCTTGCTTCGCACAATTTTTAACTCACCAATTCCAGGATATATCGAGGCGGTTCAGATTAGCATGGTCGCCTTCGCAATTCTGCCGATTTCTTATTGTTATCAGAGGGATGGGCACCTTAAAATGGATCTTTTGGTTCGTTCATTGACCGGTAGATCTAGCTGGTTTTTGAAGAGTATCGCCACCTTTTTGGGCTTGGCCTTCATTATAATAATCCTGCCTGCCGTATACGATTTTTTCCATAATTCCTTCGTCCTTGGTGACTCGACAATGAACATGGACTGGCCAGTCTGGCCTTCGAAGCTTGCTGCTCTCACGGGGATTGCTCTTCTCCTTTTGCGCTTAGGCCTGGAAGTCGTGGCGCTTTTACGAATGGCCATTAATCCGGCTCTCCGTCCCGTTGCTTTGCCTAGAAAGATGGATCCAATCAACGACGCTGTCGATTGAGGGCAATCACTATGGAACCAACCACCATTGGCCTTTTGGGTTTCGTCGCGCTAGTCGTTTTAATTTTTATTGGTGTGAGGATCTTTATTGCAGCTGGCATAGTAGGCTTCGTGGGGCTTTTGATCCTCAAGGATTGGAGAGTCGCGGCGGGAGTTGCTGGGATGGCTCCGCACTCCGAAGTTTCCAGTTTCGCACTCTCGGTCTTGCCAATGTTCATACTAATTGGCTTCTTCGCTCATCACGGTGGTCTCGTGAAAGGTGCCTTTAGGTTTGCGAAGGCATGGCTTGGTTGGCTGCCGGGTGGTCTTGCGATTGGAACAGTTTTCGCCACCGCAACATTCGGGGCCGTTTCGGGGGCTAGTAGTGCGACTGCGGCTGTTTTTTCCCATATCGCCATTCCAGAGATGCTGAGGAATAAATATCAGCCAGCGATATCTGCAGCTGTAGTAGCGGCGGGCGGGACGTTGGCCTCGCTCATCCCTCCATCAGCGATTCTGGTGATCTACGGCATTATCGTCGAGGAATCTGTTGGTGACTTACTATTAGCTGGCTTTATTCCCGGCGCCATCACAGCGCTTATTTATATTGTTCTTCTTGTCGGCTGGTTCAAAATAAAACCGTCTTTGGGCCCCTCCGTATCTGGGATTACTTGGGGCGAGAGATTTGCAAGCATTGGGGGTGTCTTGCCCATAGTAGCCGTAGTTGGCGTCATCATGGGGGGCATGTACACGGGGTGGGCGACACCGACAGAAGTTGGTGCGCTGGGCGCCTTCATAATGTTTGCCATCGCTTTAGTGAGGGGGAGACTGCGGTTCGAGAATTTCACGCAGTCTTTGCTCGAGACAGTCAAACTTTCGGTGATGATTTTCTCAGTGATTTGGGGGATCGTTACGTTTGTTAGATTTCTTGGCTTTGCGGGCCTGCCTAACGCTGCTGCGGAGTGGGTGACTGCTCTACCGATTTCACCGATGGCGACCCTACTCTTAATTCTTTTGATGTATGTTGTGCTTGGTATGTTCATGAACGGTATCGGCATGCTTTTGTTGACGCTTCCGGTCATTCATCCAGTGATCATCAGTCTAGGATTTGATCCAATCTGGTTTGGCATAATTCTAGTAAAAATGGTTGAGATCGGCCTCGTAACTCCACCTATAGGGTTAAACTGCTACGTTGTAGCTGGGGTTAGACAGGACATCCCCATTGAGAGAATTTTTCGAGCAGTTCTGCCCTTTGTGGTTGCAGATCTTGCTGCAGTAGCACTTTTCATTGCTTTTCCAGAAATCGTTACTTTTCTTCCCGATTTGGTCAGGAGGCAATGATCAATGAAGGTCACACAATTATCATTCATGCCAATTCGGCAAGGTGTAAAGGAAGGATCACTTTCATTTCAATTTGGGGAACTTAGTGCACTCAACAGCCTCATTTTACGAGTGACATCCCAAGATGGGGAGCACGGATTTGGAGTTGTTGAAGCGACGCCTCCTTTGGGAATGCCGAGTGCTGCGATTCGACATCTGCTTGAGCTTTTTTCTGCTGCAATCATTGGAGAAAATGCTGATGATCACAAAGGCATAATGCAACGGGCGCGACGTAAGTTACTCCACATGAACTACTCAGTGGCTCCAGTCTTTGCCGCTCTAGATTGTGCGCTTCATGACTTAGCAGCTCGCTTACAAAATATTCCATTATTTGAATATTTGGGTGGAACAAATAGTACCGAGGTTTCAACCGTAGAGGTGGTTCCTGGCGGGGCTCATCTTGGACGCGAGGAGTTTTTCAAGACCCTCCGCACTCAAGGAATTAACGCGGTAAAATTGAAACTCACAGGTAACGTGATCAGGGACATAGATCACGTCTGCTTTGTCCGAAAAACCATCGGCGAAGGCGTTAAGATTATTTGCGATGCTAATGGCGCCTATAGTTTTGAGAATGCAAAAAAGGTCGCTAGTTCGCTGGAAACGCAAGGTGTTTCGGTCTTTGAGCAACCTATCGATGGTGGTGATTTACCCGGAATGGCCGCCCTCACGGCGGCACTTCCGATGGATGTAGAAGCTGACGAATCTGTTTGCTCAGCAAAGGATGTACAGGAAGTCGCGAGGCTAGCTGCTGCAAACTGCATTAGCATCCGAATTTCGCGATTTGGCGGTATCGAACAAACAATGGATGTAGCCAAGTACTGCTCAGAAGCAGGGCTGTCATTTCGTTTTGGTGCGATGTTTGCGCCGAGCATCGCTAGTGCAATCAGTACGCATGTCATTCTTGCTCTGACTCCGCAGGATCACCCCCATGAGCTGACCATGCACCGACAATTCACGGACGATCCATTTGAGGGTTTTCACGTGAACGGTTCTTTCGCCGTCATTGATCCTGACAGCCCGGGGATCGGACTCCAGCTCAGGAATGAATTCAATAATTTTACGTCCGTGGGGAGCTGACAATGCAATCAGAATCTACAAGGCTTATCATGAAAACTACAGATTCAATGCGCACAGATATTGCCTGGAGTGACGACG
>CAXRCG010000294.1:0-3660 GCA_964228885.1 Pseudomonadales bacterium
GACCACTTATAAGTGTTTCGTTTTCACTGAATTCGTGGTTCTCATTTATTATTGAGCCACCAATAAACTCAATCTCAGCGTGCCCAGAATTAACTGCCAGACCAATATCTCCAGAACCTTCAATTTCAAAATCTTGAATTGAAACATTGCTAGAATTTGATGGTATTTCTAAGAATTTTTGTTTTGTTTTTATGCTAATGATTTTACGAAAAGTCCAATCGTGAAGCCTGTAACCTTGAGTGTTTAGCAGAGTAGTATTGTTTAAAACCGCTCCGTGTATTTCGCCTCCAGTGTTGTTAGATAAAAGCTTGATAACAGGCTCGGAGTCTTTAACTTTTAAACCAAAGAACCTGTGATAATTCGCTCCAAGAACGATAAATTCACCTGAGGCTTTTCTAATCCATGGGCTATGGTTGCCAATATTAGTGTCTATCTCTCTTTCGCCAACTTGAAGACCAAAGTAAAAGGAAAGAGGGTTGCCATCTCGCCCTTTATTAATATCAAACGTCCACGGCAACGTTCTGGGTGTCCAATCTTTAACTTTGCTTGGTGAAGAACCTATAAAGAAATTGTCACCGGGATCTATGCGGTAGTCAGGGTCGTCCTCATCACTCGTTGAAAACACACGTCTATAAATTGATTCAAGTTCTTGTGCAGGATTGCAGTCTGCCCACTCTTGTCCATCGGTCCAGCCGTTCGCTGAAGCTAAATTAATATCAAAAAGCCTATCCATAGTGGGGGATTCTCATCTTTATTGACTCGACAGTTATAGTTCCAGAAACCCTAGACCCGGCGCGCTTGAAATAAACACGTTCATTTGTAATGAATCTTCCTGAGCCAGCATAGTGCATTCGATTGGGATTGCTGTTTGAAACGGTCAATGCAAGGGTATTGCTAAGGTATTCAGCGACTAACACCAACTCAAATTCAAATTCGTCGTATGAGTCACCAAAAAAACGTAGGGCGTCGGTGCCGCTGGTCGCATCAGTAACTGTGAATTTTCTTGGATCTTGAGAATCTTGCGACCAGCTAGCGCCGATTTCATCAAGCGTATCGGGAAACATATCTTCGCTATACCAGAATTTATCTGTTTTCTGATAAAACGTTTTGAATGGTGATTTAAACGTACCAAAGGCAACATCAAACTTAGCATTGAGGGAGCCTACATCCGATTGGTTAGCATCAAATTGATGCCAACCGTTATCTAATTCGATGTAGTCAATGATCCCCTCAAAATATTTACTGCTGAATTCACCAATTTTGTAGAGGTTGGTTACTGTAGTTTCATATTCGTGCCATTGATGATTAGCCAAAGTCGGGTTATTAGGAAGGCCGTCACCGCCTTTACCCATAGGGTACACGCGCATTTTTATTGTTCCGCTATAAGCTGCATTATTGTTAAAGCGAAGTATTAACCCACGGTAAAAGATAGGGAACGAGCGGCTAGCTATCGTAGTAGGTACGGTGAACCAACTTTCAGGAAATGCTACATGAACTTCGCCTCGTACCTCATCAACTAAGATAAGCCTCCTATTGTTTGGTGACTCTGTCGGACGCGTTTCAGTTTCATTCAGTGTTGGATATTCAATTAAACGCTGTTTCAAACTTTGTTCTAACCCAATGCTAGGGCTTATTGCCTGAGTTTTTTTGTTGTCTGTGTCAATATCGTCTGGCAGTTGCTCTTTCGATATTTTGCCAGCCAGCTCGGAAAAGTTTGGCCATCTAAGTGCAGTTTGTGGAGGGTTGTTTATTTTCTCCCAGTCAACTTCACCGCTCCCCGCGTTCTCTAAAAATGCGGCATAAGCAGCTCTGTTATTCTCTAATGCTTGAAGAAGTACGCCCACCGCCCCTATTGGTACTATTTGAGCTGCCACATTGCTTAAATCACCTTGATGCCAGTTATATTTAAGCGTTAGTGTTTTGGCGGTAGTGTCATGGTCAATAATTGTTGCAGGTAATTTACCAGCGATGAATAACTGGCTACCCTCAATCAACCCAAAGAAGGAATCTGAGTTATTTACAGATACAACTGGGCTCCCGTCTTCAACACTGATGTCGTTGAGACTAAAAACGTAGGTACTCATTGTTTTTCCGAAATTTGATAAAAAGCGTCTCTATAAAGTTCCGCTTTTATTAGATAGGTTGGCCTTGTTGAAGCTGTTGTATACCAAATGCCTGTTTAAATACTTGCACGAAAACATCACCGTCTATGATGCATGTTCCGTTGTTGCTGTTACCCTGAATTTTGACATTCACAACGACATCGGTATCTGAAGGTACTCTCACAACGACACCAGAAAGGCTGTCTCCTTTGAATGTATCGCCGGGTGTTGAGATAACATGTACTGAGCTGCCATTTACATCTGCAGTGATGAATAAGCTATTGAGGCTACCCCACTGAATTGGAATGGGGTGAACATAAGCAACACGCTCGAATGGTTGCTTTTTGATAAGAAAATTAACAAGTACGTGCTCTTGGGTTGGTGTGCCAGAACCATCAAACGTTATAGGCCGCATATCTAACACAGCCCCATCTGTTATATCCCCTTCGATGTTTTCTGCGTATATTGTTGCATAGGACTTAACGGTGCCTGATACACTGTCCCATTCCTGCCAAACGACACCGTCTTGACTGGTGATCTTAACGTTTTCTGCAGCCAAAATAATTGAGCTTGCGCTTTCACTTCCTTCAATGAACATTCCGGTTAAGCGGCCATTTACATCGATGGCGAATTGAATCTGCCCCCTTACTTCACCGATTGCATTTTCCAGTGCTTCAAAGTACGAAAAAACGCTAACCTGATCACCATCCAAGTTGTTTATTTTTATCTCTTGGAAAGCTTGCGCAAAAGCAGCCCCTTCGACCCATTGGCCGTTTTCATCTTCGTAGCCAATCTGAGCATTTTTGAAGTCAGCAATTTGAGCTTGGACACTCTTATCACCTATCTTTTGTTTAACACCAAGCACATCCAAGCTGATCACTTGGTTTTCTTGCGCTAATTGAGTCACACTGTAGAGTAAAGTCGAGTACTCCTCACCCAGCTCATTAGTCTGCTGTGACCAGTTAGCAACATCATTTACTACGCTGTTTATAGTGTCACCGAGGTTGTCAGGTAAGCCTGGTAACATTACAGTTCTAACTATATTTCCCCAGAATTCACCTACTGCCGAAGTCCGTGCGACTACGAACGTCCATTGGGACTCACCAAGAGCATTGGACGAGCAAACCCAAATTTTAAAATCACGCTCTGGTGCTAAGCCAGGAAACGTATAAGCATGAGCTGGCCCTCGATATGGTAAAGGTGGCTCTTCATCCGCTAAGTCATGACTAATGGAATACAAAAACGCGGTTGAGCTATCAGACCCGGCTAAGTAAGGGATAACCTCCAACTCTGTTGCTGTGGGGTTTATTGTAATGTCAGTTGGAACGCCAGGCTTTTGCATTATTAGCGGTATTTCAGCCCAGCCACTTCGCGCAGAAAGACCACCTAATGCCATCACTCTAAAACGGTAGGTGCCAAGCGCGTAGCCTGAGAGATTTACGTGATAACGCGCTATTGAATCTGATTCTATTAGTAAGCCTTGTTCATCTAACACCTGATATAGAAAGCGTGATGCTTCAGAATACCAAGAGATTTTGACTTGAACGAACGCAGAATA
>CAXRCG010000295.1:0-17079 GCA_964228885.1 Pseudomonadales bacterium
GAAAACGTCGCCCTCTTTCGACTGGCTCAGGCTGCTATTGGCAGGTCTAAAGACATGCGGGCCCTGTTCAGGGAGCATGAGGCTGCAGTCATAGAGCATTACCGACGCTTCATCGAATTGGGGCAGGCCGCCAAAGCTATACGTGCCGGGGATCAACAATCTATGGCGCAGATGCTAACTATTTTCGCCGAAAGCTGGCACCACTCGCTGGTACAAAACCTAAAGCCCGGCGATGCACTACACCAAGAACTCACTCAATCTCTCGTCAGAATGCTGACACCACAAGCTTGACCAATCTAAAAGAGACACGATCCATGTCAAAAAATAATCCAGACTACGACACCTTACTGCAAGCGGCAGAAGACATTTCAAGGGAGTGCTACGCGCATGCGGACGACATAGAAAAGGCGCGACGACTACCTGAGCACATATCAAAAAAGCTGGCGCAGGCTGAACTCTACAAACTGGGAATTCCGCGACACGTGGGCGGCCTGGAAACACCTCCTGGTATCACCAGTCAAATTTTCGAGACCCTGGCACGGGGCGATGCTTCGTGCGCATGGGTTACGTTTATTTCTGCCACATCAGGAACAGCACTTGCTTCAATACCTGATGAAGCAGCAGCAGAGGTATTTTCAGATCCTGCAATGCTACTCACGGGCGTCTTCGCGCCAACCGGCAAGGCCGAAAAAGTTGAAGGCGGCTTTCAAGTCAATGGCAGATGGCAATGGGGTTCTGGAAGTCAGAACGCGGGTTGGGTGCTCGGAGGTTGTATGCTGACAGAAAATGGTGAGCCCATGCTGGATTCGTCAGGCAAACCACGTAACACCATGTTAATTATGCCCGCAGAGGAAATCGAATTTCTAGACACATGGCATGTGTCGGGACTACGTGGCACTGGCAGCCTCGACTATCAAGCTCAAAATTTATTTGTACCTGAAGCGCGCGCCGTCGGATACTTAGGCGGAGGCAGCGCGCTAAAAAATCCAATCTATGCATTTCCAAGCTTCACATTTCTGGCGCTCGGTATTGGCGCAGTTTGCATGGGTATTGCTCGAGCAGCGATTGATGAGCTCGTCAGTCTCGCAATTAAAAAGCGGCGTATTAGTGCCAGCAAAACAGTCGCTGAGCAACAGATATCCCAAATGAAACTCGCTCAAGCAGAAGCCGACCTCCGCAGCGCCAGGCTGTTTTATTACCACACGCTTGACACGGCCTGGCAGAGCGCCAGCGCCGGCAACAAGGTTTCACTTGAACAACGACGCGATCTGAGACTCGCGACAACCAACGCCGTCATCAAGTCGGCCGGCGTGGTCGACGAGATGTATAACTTGGGCGGCGGCAGCGCGGTTTATGAAAATTCAAGACTCCAAAGACACTTTCGTGATATTCATGTTGCAACATCACACATCATGGTTGCGCCGTCGACCCTTGAGACCATAGGGCGACTGCTTTTCGGGCTCAAGAGCAATTCTTCAACACTCTAAATGCACAACCACTAAACGCCACGCCCATTCAGACAAGGAGATTCAAAGTGCCGCAGACATTCGATATAGAGAAAGCCGATTATTCAAGATTCAGCTTCATACGCGAAGGTAAAGTACTGACCGCAGCCATCAAATCGAATCATCCTGTTAATGGCGTAGATGGACTTATGCACGATGAACTGGCGCACATATTCACGGACCTGCAACGAGATACAGACAGCGATATCATCGTCTTGACAGCCACTGGACGCGCATTCTGTGCTGGCGGAGACTTTGATTGGTTTGACGAACAGGTCGCTGATCCATCGAAATTTCGTGATATTGCCTGGGACGCGAAAAGAATTGTATCCAGCCTGCTGGAGATGGAAAAACCCATACTCTGCCGTCTCAATGGTGCCGCTGCCGGCCTCGGCGCCAGTATTGCGCTGTTATGCGACATTATCGTCGCAGACGAAAAAGCCGTCATTGGTGATCCACACGTCAAAGTTGGCCTTGTCGCCGGCGATGGCGGTGCTCTCATTTGGCCACAACTGGTCGGTTATGCCAGAGCTAAGGAAATGCTGATGACAGGAGACATCCTCTCCGCAACCGAAGCAAAAGACATGGGGCTGATAAACCATGTCGTGCCCACGAGCGAATTGGATGTAAAAGTACAGGAGATTATAGACAAGCTACAGGGTAACCCGCGCTGGGCAGTTAGGTGGACGAAAACTGTGACGAACATTCCCCTGCGAGCACTTGCTGCTCAGGTCATGGACGCCGCAATCGGCTGGGAGAGCGTTTCCAATTTTCACGAAGACAGGAAAGAAGCCGTCGCGGCCATGCGCGAGAAACGCAAACCAAAACTGACTGGAGAATAGTATGAGTTTGCACACCTTCGCACCCGAGGAAGAGCATATCACCGAGCTCAGGCGTCAACTGCAAAGGTTTGTTGCACAGAAGATGCCGCGCGCATTACGCCGCGAGTGCGACCAAAATCACACCTGGCCAAGGGAAATATTTAAAGCGCTTGCGAACATGGGTTTGATTGGGCTTACTGTTGAGGAAAAATATGGCGGCAGTGGTCAGGACCTCGTGGCTGCAGTCGCTGTGATTGAGGAACTGGCACAGGCGGGCCCTTTTCTTGCCGGACCCTATATTCACGCTGCTTTCTATGGCGGCATGAATCTATCGGAAAACGGTTCAGAGGCACAAAAAGAAGCGTTGCTTCCCAAAATCGTCAACGGCGAGTTGCTCTTGAGTTATGGTCTCTCGGAACCTAATGTGGGAGGAGACCTTGCCAGCGTAGAAACCCGAGCGGAAAAAAAGGCAGGTAAAATTGTTGTTAACGGGGTGAAAAGATGGTGCACAGGGGCAGACTGGTCTAACTACATTTACTGTCTCGTTCGCAGCGGTGAAGCTGACGCCCGCTACAAAAATCTGTCAATGATACTGATACCAACCGATACGCCAGGTATCAGCATGCAACCCATCGAACATGCCAACCTGAGATATACCGCGTCTATGGACGTCTATTTAGAGAACGTAGAACTCGATGAAGATGCTATCGTCGGCGGACCTGAAATGTGGAACAAAGGCTGGCAGCTACTTGCGGGAAGAGCACTGGATGTAGAAAAAATAGAAATCACCGCAATGGCTTTCGGCGCTGCACGAGCCGCGGTAGAAGAAGCTTGGCAATACGCACAGGAACGCACACAGTTCGGTAAACCTATTGCCCAACATCAGGCGATTCGCCATAAGCTGGTGACAGCAAAAACCAAACTGCAGGCCGCGAGACACATGCTTTACCACGGCGCCTATCTTGCAAATCAAGGCTTGCCTTGCTCTGTCGAAACTTCAATGGCAAAACTTTTCGTTGCAGATGTCGGTGTAGAAATCGCCCTTACCTGCCAACAGGTTATTGGCGCCTATGCGCTCTCAGACGAATATGACATCGAGCGAAACGTGCGGGATCTGCTAGGCATGCCTATTGTCGGCGGGTCATCAGATATGCAAAAAAATAACATCGCCAACATGTTGAAGCTCTAGCCTGTGCCAACGTATGGGATAAGTCTCCCCAAAAGCAGGACGCCAGTCCAACAACCCAAAGAAACGATAGCGATTGTCTTGGCAACTAATGGCGGATTAATGTCCGGTGCCCAGCTGCTCATTTCGTCATGTAGTTTCCACCAGTACCACAGTGCATTCAGCCCAGCGAGCACAATGAGGCCCATTTTAAACTGAAAGCCAATATTGATGGCGTAACGCATTGGGTCTCCAAAGAAAAAGAGAATGCCAGTCATCATATTCAACCCGAAACCGACAAAAACCAACGGCAACAATGAATGCGTTAAGTTGATATTAATCTGGCGAAAAAAACCGGCCATCCGCAGGTCAATTACCAGGAGCGCACCAAGTAGTAACGACAAACCCAAGAAATGCGTAATTTCAAGCCACGGCCACAGCCACTCTGTGGTCAGCATCCATTCATGCAGCGCAGTGCTTTCAACGAGTTTTCCGAGCTGTTCCATAAGCTAAATCCCTCAAAGATACGCGATCAGACGACCGGAGATAATCGCACCAATCCACACAGCCATCGAAAGCACCGCGAGGCTTTTGACTCTGACGCTAATATGCGTATTTGTTTCGCTGTGCTTCCTAACCTCACTTTGTATAAAAGCGGCGAAAATAACACCTAAAGAAATCAGCCCAATTTTTATTAGAAAGGGCAAACTCTCGACAAAGGTCGTGGCCTGTGACGTAAACAGCGCTATACCAGACACAGCATTGATGACAAAGCCGACCCACGCGAACTTCACAAGGGGCAGAAATGCTTTGAGACCGATACCGATGAACGCCCCCATGATTCGGAGATAAAACATCGAAAAAATGCCTACCAATATAGCGAGACCCACGACGTGGAGGCTGAGCATAATTGGATATCCCCAGACTGACTCGCCTACCCAGAGCGCAATTTCCGTCATTTCTAATTGTTCGAACACTTGAAGCTCCTTATTCAGGACCGTCTCTTTTGTTGCGCGTTAATCCACGCTAAAGCTCAATTTCCACAATCTTGTCATAAAAACCTGAAACGTTGAGCTCAATCACGACAGGACCTTGAGACAAATTCAGCCAAAACCAGCCATGCTGACCCGTAAAGGCTGCCATGATAGTACCACTGCGTTGGCTCCCTTCGCCCTCGTGATAACGATTAAAAAAATCTGTTTCCTCATGGTGCGGGTGCCCATGAAAATCGTAATACACACTTCCTTCAAGCACTTTCCACTCGTAGACAACCGCGTCGCCGCTATTCATTTCAACCTTGTACTCTATGCTCTCATCAAGTCCAAGCTCAACCCGCACAGCCTCACTCTTAAGTGATCGATTAGCAGGAATATAGTTTTGGCCCACGGCATGCGGTATCGCTGACTCGAACTCGTCGTAACGGACATTCACTGCTGAGGGATCGTACTGTTCAAACACAACCCCTTGAGAAGTTGCCACGGCGACCGTATTAGCATCGATCGGTTTCAAAGAAGCAACAACCGGTGGTTCGTCTACTTCTTTCGACAGAACAAAAAGCAAGCTAAGTAATACTGCTGCTGCTAACAAAAAAACCATGCTGGCGCGATTCATTATTCCCTCCAATCAATATGTCGCTAACGATTTTTTAGGCTGACAGGTAGTGCAGCCGAAGTTGATAAAACATCAGCGTACAACCAAGCATTACTAGCATTACATTGACAAAGATCGCCGTCTGCCTGTGGTTACGAAACACTGGCAACAGGTTCAATATCAAGAGCGCACAGAACAGCGCGACAATCTGGCCAAGCTCAACACCGAGGTTAAACGCGAGCAAATTAGCGATCAAACCATCATCGCGAACTACCAGCGTTTGCAGTTTAGTCGCCAATCCCAAACCATGAAAAAGGCCGAATACGGTCACCACTAATTTTTCATCTGGGCGTTCATCAAAAAGCGCGTCGATTGCCCCGAGATTGTCGAACCCTTTGTATAATACGGAAAATCCAATAATCGCATCAACTAGGTAGGGACTAACAGCCCAACTCAATGTTACACCTAAAATCAACGTGACGCTGTGACCTAGGGCAAACAAGCTTACCAGCACAAAGACATCGTTGAATTTCTTAATGTAATAAATAACGCCGAGCAGAAATAGCAGATGATCATAACCGGTCACCATATGTTTCGCGCCGAGCCACATATAGTGAACAATCTGGACGCCGGACAACACTCTCAATGCAGCGATATCTTCTTTGCTTACGTTGTGCCCAAAGACGCTTGCCACGAACGCACCTAGCAAAAGAAAAACAAACAACTGCACTATTCCGCGATTGAATCCTAAATCACCTATCACAGGCGTCGCCTCCAGGTTAGCTATGCCGAGTCTGCTATGACTCTGCTTTCACACCCTGATGGTAAAGCTGATGAAACGCTTCACAGGGCACATTGGAAAGCGCTCGCCACTCGACATTCCTAATCAGCTCTTCTAAACCCCCATAGCGTAACTGCGGACGGCGTAAGGGTTTGAATCATGCATTCATTCACCAAGAATCTTGGCGCTTTCAATACACCGGACCACGCGCTAAGCATCAAAATCAATGAAAATGAAAGAACAGATTCTATGTTCATTATGTTTTCCTTTTTGGCGCCAGAATACGGAGAAATATATCATCATCGCAAAACATTAGATGATACATCGCCGCACAAAAGTGAATGACTGTGGCGATGATAAGCATCCGTGCAGTGAATCCATGAACCTCAGCTGTCATGTCGTAGACAGACCCACCGGACTCAGCAAACAAAACCATAGTAAGCCCCGTGGCAACCATAGTGACCAGCGCTACTAACATAGCATGATGAAAGAACCTTGAAATCACCCGTTCACGAGCAAGGTTGACCACATCCGGGTGGCCCTTAAAAAGACGCCAAAGCACACGCACAATAATGAGTGAGGCGACGAAGAGCGCGACTGATACATGCAAGTTCAGCAATGGCATCCGGGCCTCATCGCTCTCTGCCAACGCAGCGGACTGACCGACAAACCAGAGAAAAAGTACAGCACCCGCACTTGACCAGTGCAGAATGATGGAGATCCAACCGTAGCTCTCTCGATTGTCGACAAGACTCATACTGATGGCTTTTCCTTTCTTATACCAGTTTTCAAAACGTCGGGACGCGCCAAGGACGACTGGGCTAACACTGCAATAGCGAGTTGCTCTGCTAACGGCCTCACTGGAAGAGAGGCCCGGCGAGTTTCAAGGGAAACATGAATCATCATTTGCTCACAGGTTGCAATCAAACGATCGCCGACACTGGTATCGAAGAGGCGATGATAGACTTGCAATTTTTTACCCTCACCCGAGATAATCTGAGTAACGACTGCAACTTCATCGCCTGCTTTGGCTTCACCAAGATGATTAATAACATTTTCTACGGTGAAATAACTTTGGCCAGCTGCTATGTATGCCTCATCACAGCCAAGCCTAGTAAGCAGCTGATCACAGGCCTTACTGAAAACTTCTAAGTAGTGGGTTTCATTCATGTGCCCGTTATAGTCCGTCCAGTCCAGAGGGATCACGCGCCGGCCAGTCTCAACGGGATGGTCCCAATCAATTACGCCGACAGCCTTCAAACCATTATCACGTTGATTCAGTAGCTCTCCAACTCCCCAGTTTTGACCTTTTAGTGCCCGAATGATCGCAACCAGATTGTTGTCCCTAAGGCGCTCGAGCTCCCTGATCGTGAAAGCACCGGATTGCTCGTCAGATTGGCTGGCGATTCTATCTACGAGTGTCTGATCCATTTCAGGCACATCGGTTAGTCGGCTCCAGGGCCACTGTAATGCAGGCGCAAATTGCGCCATAAAGTGCGCCATACCAGCTTCGCCACCGGCAACACGATAAGTTTCAAACAATCCCATCTGTGCCCAACGCAAACCGAACGAATAACGAATGATATCGTCGATTTCTTCAGTGGTTGCGTAGTTATCTTTCACAAGCCATAGCGCTTCACGCCATAGCGCCTCAAGCAGCCGATCACCAATATGCCCGTCAATTTCTTTTTTGATGAGCACAGGTTTCATCCCAATACTACGAGCGATACGCATTGCATCAGCGAGTATTTCTGCGTCAGAGTGGGGGTGCTGAACAATTTCCACCAGCGGTAACAAGTAGACAGGATTATAAGGGTGCGCAACGAGTATCTGTCCTGGGTTGTCCGCTCCTTCTGCCAACTCCGAGGGCTTAAAGCCCGACGTTGAAGATGCCAACACTGCTCTTTCAGGCGCTGCTGCTTGGATCTCAGGATAAACAGCATGTTTGACCTCGAGCCTTTCCGGCACAGATTCCTGTATCCATTGTGCGTCAGTAACGGCTTCTGCTATCGACGCTGTAAACTGAACGTCTCCCTCAACAGGTAATACCTCATTATAGATACCGGGTAGAGATCGACGCGCATTTCCAAGCACCTCATTGATCTTGCGCTCAGCCTCAGGGTCGGGGTCAAACACTCGGACATCCCAACCATGCAGCATAAATCTTGCTGCCCAACCGCCACCTATGACACCTCCGCCAATGACAGCAGCAACTTTTCGCTGACTATCTCCAGCCATTAAATTTCTCCAACCTTTTTATTGCGTCGCAATACTCGCAGCCGAGAATAGATTTCGTCATGATCAATATAACAACCATGAAGATGACGTTCACCGTCTGCAGCAAATGCATCCCGACCATGCATTATTCGACGATTATCAAAAGCCACAAGATCACCCTTCTTAAACGGATATGAGATCTGAAAGCGGGCATCATGCGCGTAGCGTGAAAACGTTCGCATCGCTTCATACGCCGCTGGTATCTTGTCTTTCCCCATCAACGGCGCACTTCTAACTGGATAGAACGCGCGAAGCGTCATCGGGCGTCCATCGACGGGCAGCTCGATGATAGATCCTTCCCAACGATACTCGGCATCCACCGCGCGATTCATAAAAAGCCATTTTTCATTACAGAGCAACTCAAAAGCACCGGGTTGTTCGTCCGCTAATGCCCCAATTACCGCAAGTCCATCCGTCAATCTTGAGTAACCACCCGCTGCATCGTTCGTCAGGCAATGTAGTAACTGATAACCAGGTGGCGCCTCTCGAGTGGGCAAGTCAGTGTGTTGCCCCAGCCTGAGACCCGTGTTAGCCGTGGAATCTGGATTCGGAGAGGTTTTGACACTGAAAGTAGTGCCAAAATTCGTCGCCCTTATCGCCCCAATTGTCGCGGAGAGCTCGCCAAGAAACGATTCGGTTGTCGGTGTGTTTTCTAATCGGCAAAAACCGTAACGTACCAAATTATCCAGCCAAAGTTCCTGCCCGTGTTGATTTTCTAATATGTCGCGACCCTCTACTGTGGGCGGTTCTTTGATGTCTGCGATCCATTTCACTTGTTTTGGCAAAGCATTTCCTGCGCGCAACTTGCCTTCAGCAACATAACGCAACCAACCTGGGTGCACCCTAGTCTGCGCGTTGTTTTTCCAAGTAAGCAACAACGCACCTTGCTGATCCACAGAAGCGTCAACCAACGCATCAGCAGCTGGCAAATCAGCAGGGTCAATCAGGCTTTCCCTGACCAATGGCTCAATACCCATACCCTCTGAATTTTCCGCGAGCCAAAGCGAGTAAGCTTGCAAATGAGCACCATCGGGCCAATCAATCTTCACAAAGTTATTTTGTAGGCGAGCGGACTGCAATGGGACCCACGGGTGATCGATAAAATCAGGCGTGATGACTACCGACCCGATCGTCGACACTATTTTGGTGCTCTCTTTGTCAGTCCTAGTTTCTCTCGAACCTGCTGCGGCCCAAGTATAGAAGCGCCAAGACCCTTGATAATCGACACTGAACGCTCAACCAGCTGGGCATTTGTGGCAAGTACGCCTCGGTCGAACCAAAGGTTATCTTCCAATCCTACCCGAACATTGCCGCCAGCCAACACAGCCGCAGCAACATAGGGCATCTGGTCCCTGCCTAGGCTGAATGCAGACCAGTCCCAGTCCGCCGGAATGGCATTCACCATCGCCATATAGGTGTTCAGATCATTCGGTGCGCCCCAGGGTACACCCATACATAGCTGAACCATCGCAGGACTGTCCAGCACCCCTTCTTCAACCAGCTTTTTCGCAAACCAGAGATGCCCTGTATCAAACGCTTCGATCTCTACCTTTACACTGAGCTCAGTCATCATTGAACCCATCGCACGCAACAGACCGGGCGTGTTAGTCATTACATAATCAGCTTCAGCAAAGTTCATGGTGCCACAATCGAGTGTGCAAATTTCGGGCAGGCACTCCGCAATGTGCGCAACCCGCTCCGAGGCGCCAACCATGTCTGTACCCGCTTTATTGACGGGTAACGGTGACTCCGCTGAACCAAAGACAATATCACCGCCCATTCCAGCGGTCAGATTGAGCACGACATCCACTGACGAGTCACGAATGCGTTCAGTCAGCTCTCGATACAGTGCTGGATCTCGGGATGGCGCGCCGGTCTCGGGGTCCCTTACATGGCAATGAACTATCGCTGCACCTGCCAACGCTGCATCAATCGCGCTATTAGCGATTTGTTCTGGTGAGCGAGGCACATGAGGGGATCGATCTTGCGTACCACCGGAGCCAGTCACGGCACAGGTGATAAATACTTCCTGGTTCATTTGCAAGGGCATTTGTGTCTTCCTGAAAGTCGATTTCAGCATTATGACGCTAGGACATCAGAAGATCAGCCTAAATAAACGTCAAAATCGCGAAACTATTGCAAACTTCTTTCACACCCTGTTGTATGTTTCACTATCGCCACGCAATCGAAAGACAGGATACGAGGCCTTGAAAAAATTCCGAACCGCTACCCAATGGGGGATATACGATGTGCTGGTTGATCAGGAAAAAATCGTGGGAATTGAAGATATCCCTGAAGATCCGGCACCATCACCGCTAGGGCAAGGTCTCGTCGACGGCATACAGCATCCGCTACGAATTAAAGAACCAGCTATTCGTAAAGGCTGGCTAAAGGACCGGGACAGAAAAAAACGAGGCACCGAAGAATTCGTCACCGTTCCTTGGGACGAAGCATTAGAGCTCGCCGCTGGGGAAATTAAACGGGTCGCAGACGAATATGGCAACACGTCTATCTTTGGCGGCTCCTACGGTTGGGCAAGCGCCGGTCGATTCAATCACGCCCAGTCCCAACTTCATCGATTTATCAATATGGCGGGTGGCTGCACCCGTGCCATGAATAGCTACAGCACAGCTGCGGCACAGGTGATTTTGCCCCACGTGGTTGCACCCTGGTCGCAGATTGAATTGGAACAACCTACCTGGGACGAGATCAGCGCCAACACTGAACTTATGATCGTATTCGGGGGGATTCCCTTGCGAAATACTCAAGTTGCCTATGGCGGGATCACAGAGCACCAATCAACACCGGGGTTTCAGGGCGCAATAAAAGCTGGCGTCAGGTTTATTAACATATCTCCATTAAAAAGTGACGTAAGTCACAACGAAGACTGGCTGGCACCGCGTCCAGGCACAGATGTAGCGCTCATGCTAGGCATGGCGTATGAACTGGAAAACAAAGGTCTTGCAAATCACAGTTTCCTCTCCAGTCACTGCGTCGGCTACCAACGCTTCAAGCGATATCTTTTGGGCCAAGATGATGGACAACCTAAGACGCCAGCGTGGGCGAGTACTATCTGTGATGTTCCTGCGACAGAAATTGCTTCACTCGCGCAGCTTGCCGCAAATAGACGCACACTAATCTCAGCTGCATGGTCTTTACAACGAGCACATCATGGTGAGCAGCCATACTGGATGGTGGTAACTCTGGCCGCCATGCTTGGCGGTGTTGGACTCCCGGGCCAAGGGTTCGGCTTTGGTTATGGCACCGAAGGTTTCATCGGCAGCTCCTGGCGACGGTTCAACTGGGCTACCCTGAGCAAAGGCCGAAACCCTACTCAATTTGCCATTCCAGTCGCGCGCATTGCAGATATGTTACTTCAACCCGACGAAACCGTGGCTTACAACGGTCATGAAATCGAGTATCCAGACACGCGCCTTATCTACTGGGCGGGTGGCAACCCATTTCATCATCACCAGGATCTCAACCGGCTCTGCGAGGCCTGGCGAAAGCCTGAGACAGTGATCGTTAATGAACCCTGGTGGACACCTGTTGCACAATGGGCCGATATAGTGTTTCCCGCCACCACGCAACTGGAAAGAGAAGATATCTGCGCGAGCTCTCACGACCCCTACGTGCACATTATGGAAGCGGCGATTCCACCTCAGAACAATGCAAGGTCTGATCACGAAATATTCAAAGGCCTCGCTGAGAAGCTGGGATTTCACGACGCTTTCACCGAAGGTAAAACTGATCGAGAGTGGCTCGCCGATATGTGGCAACGATCACAGGTTACGGCAAAAAAACAGGGATTCAATCTGCCAACTTTCGATCAGTTTTGGGAAGATAAACAACATCGTATTCCTGATGACGATAAACGGAAAGTTTGGCTGGGTGCATTTAGGGAAAATCCCGAGCAAAATAAATTGAGCACGCCTTCCGGCAAGCTGGAGATATTCTCCGATGTAGTCGATGGGTTTGGCTACGACGATTGCCCGGGTCATGCTGTCTGGCTGGAACCCTTTGAACGCCTCGCTGACGGGGATGACAATCCGTTCCCGCTGGCACTCCTATCTCCCCAACCGGCGCGAAGGTTGCATAGCCAACTAGACCACAGCAAGCACAGTATCGATGGCAAGATTGACGGCCGTGAAACACTGAGCATGCACCCAAAGGCAGCGAAACACAGAGGTATTGTCGAAGGTGCTACCGTGCGTGTTTTCAACAATCGTGGCGCTTGCCTGGCAGGCGTCAAACTCGACACCGACATGAGGCCTGATGTCGTTGCTTTACCTACTGGCGCTTGGTTTAGACCAAGCGCACCGGGCGAGACAGCATCATTAGAATTGGCAGGTAATCCTAATGTGTTAACCAAGGACATCGGCACATCACAGCTGGCGCAGGGACCGAGCAGCGGCACTTGCCTAGTGGAGGTAGAACGCTACTTGAAATGAGATAAACATCATTCCAAATCGAGAAACTCGCGAGTTTCGGCGCACAACTCGTCCCACAGGAGCTGAAAGGATTGCCAGCAAAATGCAGGGCTACCGAGGGCATTTTTCAGTCCTAGCGCCATTTCGGCTGGCCAAGTTTCAGGCTTACCCGCTGCCTCGGCGAGCAGTTGTACCTGACAGGCGCGATCCATACTTATAAACCGCCAGGCTGCTTCGTCAACCGACTCTCCGGTGGTAAAGAGACCATGTCCAGGTTGAATCGCCGTTCGTTTACCGGCAAAACCCGCTGCAAACTGGTCCGCGCCTTCGGCGTCGTTTGCGACTCTAGGTTCGCGAATAATGGCCTGATCGTCAAAAAACACAGCGGTATCTTGTGTTATTGGTTCTATGGGCCGCCCGAAGGCCGACCAAGCAGAACCATAGATGGAATGTGCATGACATACTGCCGTAACGGCAGGGTAAGCACGGTGCACAGCCGCATGCAAACGAACACCAACCGGATTCACTGGACGGGAACCTTTTAGGATATTGCCTGCATGGTCTACCAGCACCATGTCGGATGCTTTAATCAAGCGGAAAGATATACCTAAAGGATTAGCCCAAAAATGATCCTGGTCCTCGGGGTCACGCACGGTAATGTGACCAAGCAAACCCTCAGAAAAACCTGCTTTACCAAAAATCCGGCAAGCGGCAGAAAGGCGCTCTATCCGATGACGTCTGTCATCCTTCGTACTTTCGAAGATTGGCGGATTTCGCGTGGCAAAACCGTTAGCGCTTCTTGATTCGGCTTTTTCAGACATCGTGTTCAATTCCTAGATTAGGTCACAATAATACCAGAGCACCTCTTATCATCGCGACGATAGGAGGCACTAAAAGACAAGGTTTGACTATACCAAACAGACCAACGATGGGGAAAAGCAGCAGGAGCACTCTATTGCACGAATTATTGCTTGCACGACGATCGCTGATATTCGCACCGGCATGCTGCACGATAATATTAACCGCGCGATATCGTGACCCTTACGCGCTATCGCTCTGAGTAGCCACGTGTTGGGCCGGGAGGCTTTACACCTATTGTATGAGTGACAGCTTACTATCTTGTGGTAGTCTCTAGGCTTCGAAGCCTGACAACAAGCGAATAACAATAATGAGTTTAACTACTTGGTCCTGGATATTTCTCGTGTTTTACATCCTCATGATGGTGGGGATTGGTATTTACGCGCAACGCAAGATAAAACACGCAGACGACTTTGCCACAGCACGAGGCGCTTACGGACCGTTTTTCCTTGCTTTGGCGTTCGCCGCTTCAACCGCCAGTGGTGCAACATTTTTAGGCAGTTCTGCACTGTCTTACGAATGGGGTTTTGCCGCGAACTGGGGTAATTTTCTTTATCCTATTGGCGTCTACTTCGGCATATTGATCTCGATGAGACTGATAGCCACCGCTGGCAATCGGTTTGGCAATCGCTCAATACCGGAATATCTTGGAGACCGTTATCAATCCGAAGGCATTAGGATCCTCGTTTCAGTTCTCTCTCTGATTTTATTTTTCTACCTCGCCGGGCAACTTGTCTCGGGCGTTGTCATGTTCGAGATTATGCTTGGACTGGATGCTGACTGGGCGTTAATTATCACTACGATAGTGCTTTTGTTTTACGTTGTCCTAGGTGGCGCGCACGCAGATATTCTTACCGATGGCGTGCAGGGTGCAATGATGCTAATCCTCGCGGTTATCGTCATTGTACTTACAGTTATTGGCTACGGTGTAGAGGGTGGCTTCGCGGGCGTTTGGGATAACCTTGAAGCGCAGAATACTAATCTCACCACACCGCTCAATCCTGAGACACCACTGTATCACTCTTGGTGGTCCATATTTGTAATTACCTTTGCGCACATGCCTCTAGGTCTTTTGCCTCATTTGGGCAACAAACTCTGGGCACTGGAATCTGGCAGTGACCGCATGCAGTTTGTGAAGCTCGCCGCATTGTTCGGTCTTACCCTAGGCATGCTTGGACTTGGTGGCCTCTTGGCTCGTGCTTATTTTGGCGACGCACTTTATCTTGATGGCGCTAATCCCAATCAGGCACTGCCACTGGTGTTTATTGAAATTTTTCCAACATGGCTGGCAGCGCTTGTCGGTGTTGGCGTGCTTTCAGCCATTATGAGTACCGCGGACGGACTTGTCGTTTCTTCCTCCCAGATCATCGCTAACGATCTGTACCGCAGAACAATAGTGCCCATTACCCACCCAGATATTAGTGAAGAGGACCTTGATCTTCGGATCCTTAAGATCAGCCGGGTTGCCACCGTTGCAGTACTTGTTTTATGTATGGTGCTTGCCTGGTCACTCATGGACACCAATGTTGCGCTCATTGTCTGGATTGGTATCGGCGGCATGATGGCTGCGTTCGCTGGGCCGTTGATGGTAGGCGCACTGTGGCAGGGTGTCACACGCGCTGGCGCCTACGCTGGATTGATTGCGGGTATCGGCGTTTTTATTGTCCTTCATGCCCAGCTAATCGACCCAGCATGGTTCAGCGAAGGCACACTACGCGGCATGGTCGCCTGGTTGTACAGGGAAGGTCCTAATCCCTATTCCTGCGCAGTCATGGGGGAAATTGCTTCTGTTAGCTTCACGGTGATTGTCTCGAAACTAACTCAACCACTTCCCCAGGCACATCTGAACGAAATGTTTGGTGTGGCGTAGAAAAGAGGCAAAAGCATGAATCAGGAACTTTCAGTCGCCGGTACGCCAGCGGCGTCCCCACTGGGCTATTTCAGTTGGACTTTTGGTCAGGGAGCAAGAGACCCCTATTACATCCTGGTCATCATCTATATTTTCTATCCCTATTTCAGCAATACCGTCGTTGGCGATCCAATAAGGGGACAAGCGCTTATCGGCTATATCACCGCAGGCGCTGGTTTTCTGCTCGCACTCACCGCACCCTTTCTCGGCGCTATCGCTGACAAGGATGGGAGGCGGAAGCCCTGGCTGGTTGGCACAATTAGTGTCATGACTCTTGGCGCACTCAGCCTTTGGTTTGTGGAACCTGAGGGCAAAGGCATGAGCCTCGGACTCGCCTTGACTATACTTTTTGTGATTAAAGTCTGTTTTACCGTGTCGGAGGTATTCCACAACGCGATGCTCCCCTCCGTCGCGCCGGTTAATCGTATTGGGCTAATCTCGGGTCTGGCTTTTTCTTTGGGGAATGTTGGCGGGCTGCTTTTAATGCTACTCGTTTTATTTGCCTTCTCCCTGCCCGGTACTCAACCCTGGTCCTTTCTCCCCGACGCGCCATTATTCGGTATCGACCAATCGGCTCACGAGCATAACCGTATCGTTGGACCCATTGCGGGTGTCTGGATGATCATATTTATGTTGCCTGTGCTTCTTTTTACACCAGACGGAAAAGCTTCAAGCAAACCGATGTTGCGCTTGGCGCAAGAGGGGGTGAAAGATGTTGTAGAAACTCTGAAACACATTCGTCATTATTCGAACATTGCCCGCTATCTGTTGGCGCGTCTGTTTTTTATTGATGGCATGGTGGGCGTCTTAACTTTCGGCGGAGTCTACGCATCAGGCACGTTCGGCTGGGGAACAACGACCCTTCTAATCTTCGGGTTGTGTACGAGCGCATCCGCGATGTTAGGTGCTTATTTCGGCGGCCGTCTGGACGACAGCCTCGGCTCTATTAGGGCACTACAAATCGCCATTAGCACAAGTGCTCTGGTCTTGTTGCTGCTTGTTTCCGTTCAACCAGACACTATTCTATATGTCATAGAAACCGGTACTGAGCCGGTGTGGGACTCACCCTATTTCGCAACTTTACCTGAACTTTTCTACTTCGGAACCAATCAGGTGTTCGCAGTATTTTTTGTGACCGGACTATCCGCCTCGAGAACGCTGATGGCGAAGATATCGCCGCCAGAGTTAGCGACACAGTTTTTCGGTCTCTTCGCATTATCCGCTACAGTCACCGCTTTTCTCGCACCCCTGCTGGTCGCCACCGCAACAGACCTATTCAACTCTCAACGGATTGGCTTTGCTTCGCTGGCCAGCCTGATGATCATTGGCGCTGTCATGCTCTTGAAAGTAAAAGAGGAACAGGCGACGGTTGTCGATGTATCTACGTGAGTGGTAGTTGCCGAGCCGGTTAGCCAAATTTACCATCTGATCTCGAATTCATCAGGATAGTAAAATACCGAATCAAAAACGATAGCCACAATAAACTCCAGTACGCCGCTGATTGCACCAATGAGGACTACTAACAGGCCTGGCCACACAGCAAGCGAAAGATAGATTAATAATAACGCCGAACATCGACATTAACCGGGAAAATGATCTTAACGCCCCCGCAGGCGCCCCAAACACCTGATACCTGAGAGGCTTTAAGTGCGGACAGCAGGTGAACCTCAACAAAAAACTGTATTCTCAAACTGAACCAGTGGCATCAAGGGCTCACAAGCGATACATTTGAAGCGACCATTG